>JAAYPF010000218.1 GCA_012519925.1 Clostridiaceae bacterium | reverse complement strand
TAATGTTTTTCATGTAAATTACCCCCTAAACTAAAAAATATAAATAATAAAATATATTCTTTCTAGCTTCGTCATAAAAACTAGTGCTACTATCCTTTAGTCTTGAACACTTATATTCCTTAACTAAAATCAATTAATAATTCGACTAAAGAATTAATAGACAAAACTTATGTCAAAGCTTCTAATAAAAATTTTATAAAGAAAGTAAAAAATTCCTCCTTCCGATAAAAATTACTTATGTGAGAATATTAAGTTAGTATAGTTAAGGAATAAAATAGATGTAAGAGAATATTATGTTTACTTCATATGTTTATTATACAACTAAATGGAACTTAAATGAAGATAATAATATTCTCTTTATTTAGTAAAATATTAAGGTTAGAAAAATGTTCTGTTTTATCTTTCCAAATGCAAATACCTATACTATCTAAGTTCTTCTATTCCCCAATACTCTTTATAGCTTTATCTGCAAACTCTGTCGATACTATTTTCTCATAGGGTGCTTCCTTTTCAAGCTCCCCCGCAAGACCCATTACCTTCTGCAGAAGCTGGAGAGACTCCTTATTCATGACCGGATCCTTACTCCACGCATCAGTCTCTTTGTACCTTCTTGCAACAGTGGTAAGTGTCTCCAAATCCGAATCAGGAAACGATGGTTGGATAACCTCGGCTATCTCCTCTGGCGTATGACTGTCAGCCCACTTTTGACCTTTGTAAATAGCATTGGTGAATTTCTGAATAATATCTCTGTTTTTTTCTATGTAGCTTTTGCTTGCATAATATGCTGTATACGGTATCTCACCACTTTCTTCTCCGATGGATGCAACAATGTATCCCTTACCTTCCTTTTCCACCATTGAGGCCACCGGTTCAAACAGTGTTACATAATCACCCTGTCCTCCAGTAAACGCCCCTGCCATTAGTGCGAACTGTACACTTGTGTCAACCTCTACATCAGTTCCCGGCTGTAGGTTGTTTTTCTTTAACACATACTCAAGGGTCATTTGAGGAACTCCACCTTTTCTGCCACCTATAATTGTTTTTCCTTTAACATTGCTCCATGTAAAATCCGGCTCCGACTCTCTACCCACCAAAAACGACCCATCACGTTTTGTAAGCTGTGCGAACACAATAGCATGGTCTTCTTTGCCTTCATTGTACACATAAATAGCTGCTTCCGGTCCAGAAAAGCCTATATCCACTTGACCTGATAAAACCGCTGTCATAACCTTGTCGGCCCCTTGCCCGTTCGTAAGATCAATTTTTAATCCTTCTTCCTCAAAAAAACCCAGGTTCAGAGCAATATATTGAGGTGCATAAAATACCGAACGAGTAACCTCGCTTAATCGTACCGTCTTATATTCACTTTCTTCACAGCCTGCAAAACATAGTATCAGCATCGCTGCCACCACTATAATCAAAATTATTTTTCTCATACAAAACACCTCCAAAATCAATTGTCTCTATCTTCTCCAAAACTGTTATAATTTCAGCTACCAGAGTGCTTCTATGTGCTACAGTAAAGCAACTTGTTAACTTTAGCTGAA
Source organism: Clostridiaceae bacterium (assembly GCA_012519925.1). Taxonomy (GTDB): domain Bacteria; phylum Bacillota; class Clostridia; order Acetivibrionales; family Acetivibrionaceae; genus Acetivibrio. The sequence goes on along the minus strand of JAAYPF010000218.1, from coordinate 6,301 downwards.
CAAATTTAGTTTCTCTTCACAACAAGCTTTTCAATCAATGCTACCATTTTGTACATCAAAAAAGCGGCCACTGAAAGTATAATGACACTTGCCATAACAAGGTCTAGTTGAAACACCTGACCTCCATAAACAATTAGGTAGCCTAGCCCTGCCTTTGAGACTAAGAACTCTCCCACAACAACTCCAACCCATGACAATCCAACACTTACCTTGAGAGCGTTTACCATAATCGGCAGTGATGCCGGAAGAACCACCTTAGTAAGTATCTGAATTCGGTTTGCACCAAAGGTTTTCACAAGCTTGATTTTGTCATTATCCACACCAAGAAACCCATTTAATACCTCTAGTATTGTTACCACAACGGATATAGTCATTGCAATAACTACAATTGCTAAAGACCCGGCACCTATCCAAACTATAAAAATCGGACCAAGGGCAATCTTCGGTAAGCTATTTAGCACAACAAGATATGGTTCCATAACCTTTTCTAAAAATTCAGAACACCACAGAATTATTGCCACCAGAATTCCGATAAGGGTGCCAAGAACAAATCCCAGTATTGTCTCAACGCATGTTATGGCAATGTGATTAAAAAGGTTCCCGTCACTGTAAAGATTCGAAATTGTGTCTATGATTCTCGAAGGCTGGCTAGAAATAAATGGATCAACCACTCCAATCCTAGCGGCTATTTCCCATAGAGCAAAAAACAATGCCAATAATGTTATCTGTGTAACTAAAATTGTTCTTTTTCTTCTCTTTACTTTCCGCAAATATTCCGCATGCTGAGGAGATATGTTCGGGCTATTTTTATTAGACATAAACATCAAGCTCCTTCCATATCTTATTGAAGTATTCTCTAAATTCAGCTGCCTCTCTCGAACACATAGGCGTGCGTTTTTCACAACTAAGGCTGATCTCGTGTATTTTCTTGATAGTGGCAGGCCGTTTTGTCAGCACAATAACCCTATCAGCCATACTAATACCTTCGGATATATCATGGGTTACAAGTATTGCCGTCTTATTCTCTTTCTTAATGATTGAGTATATATCCTCCGTTACTGCTAGCCTTGTCTGATAATCAAGAGCTGAGAAAGCTTCATCAAGAAGGAGAATTTCAGGTCTTGCAACAAGTGTTCTTATTAGGGCTGCCCTCTGTCTCATTCCTCCTGAAAGTTGTGAAGGATATTTGTCTTTGAACTCTAAAAGTCCGTATGTATCCAGTAGCTTTAATGCATATTCCTTTGTATCGGCGGTTAGAGTCCTCCTTATTTCTGGTCCGAGAATCACGTTCTGGTAAATGGTTCTCCACTCAAAAAGATGGTCCTTTTGCAACATATAGCCCACCTTTTCGGAAGTCTCCGTAACAGGCTTCCCCTCCACGAATACCTCTCCAGATGTTGGAACTATAAGTCCTGCAATAAGTGACAGAAGCGTGGACTTACCACAACCACTTGGTCCAACTATACTTATAAATTCCCCCTCAGAGACCGAAAAATTGATATTCTTAAGGGCATCAATCTCGCCGTTAAGAGAATGATATTTCATGCCCAGGTTGCATACCTCCACGACATAATTCATTTTAACACCTCCAACCATTGGGCTTTATATATTATATTCTCAAGCTTCATTATTTGGGACGGTTTTACATAAAGAAATATATAAACACAAAAAGCTTGGTGCATACCCACCTTCGCTTTTGTCTCTTTTATTTCATTACTAAGAGACTAAATAAACCATTGAATTGTAACAAAACTTACATAAATAAATATACTGTAGTATTAATGTATTTTTTTGAGGTGATGTTTTATGTTCTCATATTATCAAAGGCAATGTCCCGCAGGCTCAATTCCTTATACGATAAGATCCGGCGACACACTAAATACTATTTCAAGGACATATAACACTACCGTAGAGGCAATTATTAATGTAAACCCGGGTATTAACCCTAATTTTCTGAGAGTCGGCCAGCAAATATGTATCCCTCTATCTATACAAATATATCCTTCCTGCCCTACAAGCAACTACTATGTCGTAATACCGGGAGATACTCTAGATTCAATAGCATCTTACTTTAATGTAACTTCGCAACAGCTACTATATTCAAACTACGGAATTGATCCTAATGACTTATACGAGGACCAAGTTTTATGCATACCCGTTGCCCCCTCTCCTATTACAGTCAATGTCAATGTAACAGAACGGATTCTTACTGTGTACCGCAACGGAAATGTATACAGAACATACATTATAGCTGTAGAAAATCCTGCATCTCCCATACCAAGGGGAACATTTACAGTTTTAAATAAACAGGTTGATCCCGGTGTTGAAATTGGTGCAAGATGGATAGGTCTCTCTGAGGCGGGCTTTGGCATACATGGTATAAATACACCAGAATTTATCAACATTGTTGCCACCAGCAATAACATAATTATGTCCAATCTGTCCGTAAGTGAGCTGTTTAATCTTGTACCTGTGGGAACCATTGTAAGCATATCGTAATTTGAGATCTTGTAACTTCATTCAAAAGAGGTGATATTAAAATGATGAATTCAGACTTTAATCGTCAATGCCCTGTCGGCACCACAGCCTACACTGTACGTGCAGGAGATACCCTTTATCTTATTGCTAACAGGTTTAACACAACCGCTCAGGCAATTATAGCTGCAAATGTGGGTATTGTTCCAGAAAGACTGTTTATAGGTCAGGTGATTTGTGTCCCTCAAGCACAGCCACCCCAACCTACATGTCCTCCAGGCTCAACAACTTATGTAATACAGCGCGGAGACACTTTAGCAAATATTGCAGCAAGATTCAATACCACGGTACAAGTTCTTCTTAATGCAAACCCTAGTATCATTCCAGAAAGGTTGTACATAGGTCAGCTGATTTGTGTCCCTCAGCCTCAACCTATATGCCCTATCGGCACATCCCCATATGAAATTAAGAAAGGAGATACCTTAGCAAATATCGCCAGAAGGTTTAATATTACAGTTGGCGATATACTAAATGCCAATCCCGGTGTTGTTCCCGAAAAACTTTATATTGGTCAGGTGATTTGTATCCCACAGCCAGAATCAGGAGAACCTGGATGTCCTACAATGAATTATTATGTTATCACCAGAGGTGACACCTTGGCGATTATAGCCAGAATATTTAACATAACAGTACAACAGCTAATAAATGCAAACCCCGGAATAAACCCATACGCTCTGCATATAGGACAGGTACTGTGTATACCAGCAGCTCCCTCTCCTGTAAGAATTACAATTAATACAGCCGCCAAAACGCTTTCACTGTATCGAGAGGGAAGATTTGTCAAGTCTTATCCTGTAGCAACAGGTAAACCAACAACTCCAACTCCCCTAGGGACATTTACAATTGTAAATAAGCAGGTTAACCCTGGCGGACCTTATGGAACAAGATGGATGGGTCTATCGAAGCCCCATTATGGAATTCACGGAACCAATAATCCCGCTTCCATAGGCACAGCCGCATCAAATGGATGTGTGCGAATGTACAATAACGATGTCAATGATCTCTTTAATCAAGTGCCCGTTGGTGCTGTAGTATCAATTTATTAAATGAGCCGAGTTTCTTTCATTTCAACTTCAAGAGACAAAAAAAGAGGCAAAGTATATTTCTATACACTTTGCCTCAAACTTTACGCTTCTAAATTTTCCAATGCTTACATCCTATCCAACCTATTATTGCACTCCTGCGGATATTTTTATACACTTTTGGTGGTTTGGATCTAGTTTACCATCTTTGTGCCTTGTACTATTAAAAAAATGTATATCAAAATGCCCATCAATACCATTGCCTTTAATATAATCATGATTTGTACCTGCTCCATAATCCCCGCTTCTCCAAGATGTCCATACACCACCAGGTACACTGTCATTTCCTGCATGTGGCATTGATGTCATGCCTGCAGCAACTTTTCTTCCATTATATTTGATTATAACTGGTCTTCTTTCCCAATTGAATCCTCCCCATATTTCCTTCATAATGTTGGTGTCCTTTACAGTAAGGGTTTCACAGTCAGCATGGTTTGAGCCAGCTGTTCGTTTTGCAAAAAATGATTTGCCAGTATAGAAATCCACCACCTCAAAGATGCTTCCCATTGGAATTACATATTGTGCTTCTGTCCACCAATCGAGTAGTTCTCCATATTTTGCACCAGGAGTGCTTTTTACAGGAATGTGATGTACTGGAATCTTTAATTTTTGTCCTATGTTAAGTACCGTCGAAGAATTTATGCCATTTGCTTCCATTAGCTCATATACAGGAATTCCAAATTTTTCTGCAATACTCCATGAACTCTCACCCTTTTGAACTGTATAATTCGTATAAGTCACATAGGGCTTGTCCGATGAAGTAGTTTGAGAAGTCGGGGTTTGGGATATGGGAATCTGGGATGTGCTTGTTACAGGTATTTTTATTAGCTGCCCTATAGCAAGGTAGCTTTTGTCATTAGCACCGTTTAATTTTAGGAGCTCAGTAAAATTCACTTTGAACTTCTGGCTTATGGTCCAGTAAGTATCACCTTTCTGGACAGTATAATTTGTCGTAGCTGGTAGTATTACTTTATCCCCGATACGTAGCATCGAATTATTATTAGCATTGTTTAGCAATAGCAACTCTTGGAAATTTACCCCATATTTCTGGCTAATAGTCCAATATGTATCCCCGGATTGAACTAGATGCAAGATCTGATCTTTGATTGGAAGCATTATTGTCTGTCCCGGATACAGTATCGTATTTTCATTGGCATTGTTTATTGCCATAAGGCTAACAGTAGAAATGTTATATTTTTGTGCTATCTTCCAGAACGTATCACCGGATTGAACTTTGTAGTTAACACTCTGTGCAAAGACAAATCCAGCACTTCCTGCCATAATCCCTATGCTTACTGCACCACAAATCATAATTTTCTTGATACCCATTAAACATAATCCCCCTCAATAGAGTATAGTTGGTTTCATGTATACTTCATATTGGTTTACATAAAAATAATGTTCTCCTCACATTTGCCAAATCCTTTGTGTAAATTGTGGTAAGCATAGATTTCTTATTTTTGCTTTAATCTTAAGGCTATGTTAATATTAAGGTTGAAATAGAACAAATAATATGAACGGAGGTCTTGAAGATGGATAAGTTACCGAATTGTCCAACATGTAATTCTGGGTATACTTATGAAGATGGCAATCTTTTGATTTGTCCAGAATGCTTTCATGAATGGGAAGCTAAAGATACATCAAAAAACAAGGACGATGCAAAGGTTATAAAAGATGCTATTGGCATCCCCTATCTTGCCCCATCTTGCAAAATCACAATAAATAAAAAGGGATTAATCATGGATTTGGTATTTAGAATTCCTTGTCCAATACTCTATATCTTTTACTTCACTTGCTAAATCGTATGCTGTTTTCAGTGCTGACCACCATGTGTTAAAATCATATCCATCTAACGAAATGTGAAAAGTATCGTTACTTATAAAATCACTAACTTTATTAGAGATATTTCGGTTGTTATCAAGCTCTATACGCATTGAATCAAAATTCGTAATATGTGATTTATGCTTTCTGCTTGCTAGGGTCCAACTTATCATATCTTCATAATATAGTGTTGCTTGTTCAATATTGTTGTTTTTATCTTTTATCAATGCATTTATAGTTTGTACGCATTCAATCCTATTTGTATAGACTCGTATATAATCACTACTTCTATCCATTCTATTATCTGCAAGAGTAAATACTGTTGGAATAAATAGCAAAAAAACGCCAAAAATACTGAATGCATAAATTATACTAAAAACACTATGAATCATATTTTGCTCATCAATTTTATAAATTTCAGCAAATAGACTAAATACTATTGAAATTATTAATCCAAACAGTATCAATTTCCATAATTTTTTTAATTGTCTTTTTCTTTTCTTTACTTTCTCAACTACCTCATCCTCTATCATAATAGGTCTTATTTCAACAATTAAACCCTCCATTATTTCCCCCTCAGAGTAAAAACTCAAATTATATAACATTCTTATGTTATAAAGATATTATAACCTATTTTGTCCCTTAGTTCAAAATAACAACTTAATAAATATCTCAATTAAAATTATATTGTTTTCAAATAACATAATCTGTTAACAATTGAACTATTCCTCTAAAATGGATACGCTATGTTTATAGCATACCACTTAAAAAACAAGAATTCTAAATTATCGCTATCATAAACTCTACCACATGAAACCCTTTAATATCAAATGGCTCATATCAGATCTAGTTTTAATGGCTTA
>JAAYPF010000004.1 GCA_012519925.1 Clostridiaceae bacterium | reverse complement strand
TTAGTAATATTTATCGAATATGTATATATATATATTTCTTTTTAGTAATCCTATTTCACGGGTGGATACATTTATAGTTGTTCTTTAATCAAAATACTATATAATCTTGCGAGGTGCAGAAAATGTCAAATAACAGATCATCTCAAGTACTTAAAGAATTGCCAGAAGAAGAAAAGCATTTGATTTTTGCTAAAGGTACTCTGATAAATATCAAACACCCTCGAGTTTTTGAAGGAATGCTTAATACTATTGTAGACTATAAGGACGACTTTTTATACGTCAAACTTACAGAACCTTTTATTAAGGGCAGTGTTTTAATTGGTGATAAGGTTAGGTGCCAGATACTGTCTCGTGATTATGAGTATATTGCGTATGGAGAAGTATATCATATCGATATTTCAAGCCCGGGTATCGTAAAGATCTTGAACACTAAGACCTATAGATATCATAATATTCGAAGAGACAAACGATATCTTGTCAATTTTCCTACTAATGTGTTTGAACGTCCGGGCTCAAGTGCTGTGTATAGCATAATAAAGAACATTAGTCTAAGCGGGATGGCTATCGTTTGTAATCATAAATTTCAAACTTTGATTGATGTGGATTTGAAATTTTCCACGAATGTTGTTGGGAGTAAGTATATTGAGCTTAAGGCTAATATTATACGTGAATCTCCTAGTGAAGGGTATAATGAGTATGGGTTGATGATTCGGGATATGGATGAGACCAATAAGCAGGAGTTTTTGAGTCTTATTGATAGGCTTGAAAATAGGAAGGTTAGGCTTATTGGGATGGGAGATTTTGAGGAAATATGAATTTCCACCTCTTTCGAACGAAATTAAAGAGGTGGAAACAGTGATTGCGTCATTTTGACAGTAAAACCGGTTGACCCTTTAATAAGGTGCTGTTTTTTTTGAGCGTCTTTTTATGTCGTTGGGTTTGGAGTGTTTTGTTTTATTAGTTTGTACCAGATGTTGAGTATGTCTTTGTAGTAGTCGGAAAAGTGTTTTCTTTCAATGTAGTTGCTGGTTTTTAGGATTACTTTTGCAATTTGGTTGTCTTTTACATTGAATTTTATATAGCCTACCTCTAAATCTGCTTCCACGGGTGCTGTCAATTTATCACTGTATAAGCAGAAATCCACTTCCATATTTTCTTTTTCTTCGTTAGTTAGAGGCATTTCTATACCATTTTCCGGTATTATATGTACCATTTGTTGTTTACCTTTTATTACTGGAAGGGTTCCTAGACTTTTTGAGTCTTCTAAAAGACTGCATAAGCTGTAATTGTTAAAGGCATAATCTAAAATTGCTTTACTGCTCTGTGCTCTTACCGACCGGCTCGAACAATTCAAAACTACCGAAATAAATCTCATTTTATTTCGGGTAACCGATGTAACTAGGCATCTTCCAGCCTGACCCGTATAACCGGTTTTTACTCCATCTGCACCGGAATACGCACCAAGCATTTCATTTGTGGTGTGAAGACTTCTTCCTGTTATAGATGTGTTTTGAGTACCCACAATTTTTGAGAAGGTGGGATTATTCAAAGCATATCTTGTTATTTGTGCGAGTTCATAGGCCGTTGAGTAGTGCCCTGGAACATCAAGCCCGTGGGGTGTTTTAAATTGTGTGTTTTTAAGCCCGAGTTGTTGTGCTTTTTCATTCATTAAAATCGCAAACTCCTCCACGCTTCCCCCTATATGTTCAGCTATCGCTATTGCCGCATCATTTCCTGATCTTAGCATTAATCCATACAATAACTCATTGAGTGTCAATTCTTCTCCTGCTCTAAGATTTATTGTAGACCCCCTTATATTCGCGGCTCTTTTACTAACCTTCACCACATCATTAAGATTCCCCTTTTCTATCGCCACTATAGCTGTCATTATCTTAGTGGTACTTGCTATTGACCTTCTTGAATGTGCGTTTTTTTCATACAACACCCTTCCACTTTTCATATCCACAACTATCGCTGCACCAGCTTCTATTTTAGGAGGTTTTAGCTCAGGCGTTCCGCTTACTTCAGATGAAAAAATTTCTTTGAAGGGTTCATCTTCGCTAAAATCATCGGCAAAAATACTAACATTAAAGGAAATTACCAAACTTGCACATATAATTGCAGATATAAACTTTTGTTTGAGTAGCTCTTTTGACAATCTCATCACATCCATAATTATTTTCTAAATATATTAAGCAGTTCTAAGCAAAATAACTATTTCACCTATTTCTTAACTTATGGAGAAATACAGCTTATATAAATCTATATGTAACTGTTAAAAAATTTATATCCAATAATTATAGATTTGCCTCCGATGAACGAGCTATGCTCGCCCTTGACATCCCGAAAAATAGTGACGATGTTTGCATTATACAATTTTACCACAATTTTACCGTCACTTTAACTTGCAATTTATAATTAAAACTTATATAAAAGCTTTTACTTGTAAAAATAAAGTAATATAATATAATTGATAAATAGCTGTACTTATGTTTGAAGAACACAAACTGTAAATAGGTGATTTACCTTTACAGTTGATTGTATTCAATAATGGAGGAGGACTTATGGTTAAAAATATTTTGATTATTTCATCTAATTATACAGGTCACGGACACAAAAGCATAACAGATTCATTACAAGAAAAATTTTCTCTTCATCCTGATGTAAATGTACATGTTATTGATGGTTTTTCACTTATAGGTAATTTAGGGCTCAGAATAGGTAAACTCTACGGCTCTATAACAAGGAACGCAAAAGAAGTATGGAAAATAATTTGGGAAGTTTCTCTAAAAAAACCTTCTATTGTCAACGAATTTACTGAAGTTGCAATGCGTGATAGCTTTATAAAGCTATTGAGAGACCTCAAACCGGATTTAATACTTTCGGTGCACCCAAATTTTAACGGCTCCGTTTTAAATATTCTAGAAGAATACAATATAAAAATCCCTTTTGTTACATTCATAGCAGATCTTGTTTCTATTTCTCCCCTGTGGGCAGATCCTAGGTCTGACTACATTATATGTCCTACTAATGAGTCAAAATATAAATGCCTTGAGTTTGGTGTATCCGAATCAAAGCTGATATTAATAGGTTTTCCTGTAAGACAAAAGTTTCTTGAGCATCTAAATCAGAATAAGCAAGAACGTATCTACACCAGAAATCGTCCTTTAGAGTGTCTTATCATGAGCGGTGGGGAAGGCTCTGGAAATATGAGTACAATCGCTCGTATTCTTCTAAATAATTTTAATTGCAAGGTAAAAATTATCACTGGTAGGAATAAATTACTTAAAAGAAGACTCGAAAGATCTCTATATGAAAGATTTGGCACTGACAGAGTTGAGGTTTTCGGCTTTACTGAAAATGTACAGGATCTAATGCTTTCATCCGATTTGGCAATTACCCGTGGAAGCCCAAATGTAATGATGGAAGTAGTCGCCTGCAACGTTCCTCTCATTGTTACAGGCAACCTCCCGGGCCAAGAGGAAGGAAATCCGGGATATCTTATAAAGCATAATCTAGGAGTAGTATGTAAAGAAACACGCAGGCTTAAATCAATAGTCAGAGAATTGCTTATTAACAACGGCAGCAAACTAAAGCAGATAAAGAAATCTCAAAAGAAATTCTTAAACCCTAATGTTGCTAAAGAAATAGTTGATTTTATTTTAAGTATTGAAAATAATGAAAAAATAATAATCCCCGATGAAAGTGCGACAAAGTTTTGGGATATTGGGAAAAAGATAAATATTCCAGATAAGATGAATATAAAGAAAAAAATAGTTATAAAAAGGCATAAAAATATCTAAAGAATATCTCCTTTTCTTATTGTTAACATAATAAAAGCAAAGGACAGCGAATTTCTTTGCTTTTCCATTATTTTTTATCACTTTCCTTAAATAAAACTAGAAAATCTTTCTACTCATAATCTGATTTATTTAAGACACAATAAGACTAAGGAGGTGATAACAGTGGCAAACAACAATAATAGCAAAACTTCATTTGAAAACATGAAATACGAAATAGCAAAAGAAGTTGGAGTTAACTTAAAACAAGGTTACAACGGTGACTTAAGTTCAAGAGAAGCTGGTAAAATAGGTGGTAACATCGTTAAGAAAGTTTTCCAATCTTACACTGGAAACAGCTATCCTTCTGAACGTTTAGGAGATACTTCAAGATAAGGATAAGTACAAGTATAAAAAAAGTAGCAGGAGATTATCTTCTGCTATTTTTTTATGTTAAGGAAATTATGGCTATTCTATATTTCTTATTTTTGTCACTTCTCTTTCTAATACCGGTATGGTATAATTTACCCTATGATTTTATATTAATCATTAAAGAAATGGTGGTATACATGGTAAAGCTACAATTTAAAATCAAAAACAACAAATATATATCTCTTGAACCAACTAAGATAATAGTATTTAGTTTTCTAGCTGTAATCTTCTGCGGTGCATTCTTACTTAATCTTCCAATAGCGTCTAATCCCGGACAGCCACCTGTAAACTTTCTTACTGCACTTTTTACAGCTACATCTGCCACTTGTGTTACTGGGCTAGGTGTTGTGGATATCGCTACCCAATGGAGTGGTTTCGGTCGAATGGTAATTATCCTCCTAGTACAAATAGGCGGTCTTGGTCTTGTTACCATTACAACATTTTTTTCAGTACTTCTTGGGAAAAAGGTAGGCATCAAGGGACAAATTCTCGCTCAAGAATCCCTTAATCATTTCAGTTCCGTAGGTGTCTTAAAGCTTATTAAAAGGGTAATATCAATAACTTTTTTTATAGAGTTCATCGGTGCAGTTATATTATCTATAAAATTTATACCCCGATACGGATTAAGAGGCATTTACTTGTCCTTCTTTCATTCCATCTCTGCGTTCTGTAATGCGGGAATTAATTTTATAGATAATTATCAAAGCCTAACCAATTTCAAGAACGATCCCTTTGTTTTATTAACTACATCTAGTTTGATTGTCATCGGAGGCTTAGGTTTTTTGGTGTGGAAGGATATATATGAATTTAGGAAAAACAAGCAGTTTTTTGTACATACAAAAGTTGTGCTTGTGTCTACAACTATATTACTTGTGTTAGGAACACTTTCCATCTTCATATTCGAGCATAATAATCCATACACCTTAGGTAATTTAAGTATTCCTGGTAAATTGCTCAATTCTTATTTTCATTCGGTTTCTTTAAGGACAGCTGGTTTTTATTCATTTCCTATATCTGGTATGTACGAGATAACAAGAGTAATAAGTATTCTACTCATGTTCATAGGTGCTTCCCCCGGTTCAACAGGCGGCGGTATTAAGGTAACAACTTTTGCAATTATAATAGCCGCAATATATTCTCATACAAGAGGAAGAGATGATACAATTGTATTCAAACATAAAATACCTTATAATTTAGTTTTTAAAGCTCTTACAATAATCGGTTTGAGCTTCATAATTGTAATCACAGTCACTACTTTAGTGCTTGCAATAGACGGTTTTCCATTCATTGATACTTTATATGAGATTACAGCTGCCTTTTCAACTGTTGGAATTTCACCTATAGGCACTTCTAATCTTCATACAGTAAGCAAAATTGCAATTATCATTACTATGTTTATAGGGAGAGTTGGTCCTCTCACCTTTGCTTTGTCACTTTCATTAAGGGGTGGAAGAAAGAATGAAGATTTAATTTACCCTGAAGCTAAAATAGTTGTGGGCTAAGAGTACAGAAAACTCCGGGCTTCTACGTATACTCTAAAAAATTCGATTCTTTCCGAGGAAATACTCTTTTAGTTCTTCTTGATCTTGTTTCGACGAAACAGCAATAACATAATCGTCTTCTTTTAAGACGGTAAAACCATTAGGAATAACTACTTCCTCACCTCTTATAACTGAAATTAATATGCAATCCTTAGGTATGTTGATATCCTTCAAGCTCTTATTAATAACGGGAGACTTGTTGGTTATGATAATTTCGCTTAAAACCAACTTGCCGCTTCTTAGCTTCATCAGTGTTTTCATACCTGTGTAATCCACTTCTTGCTCAATCAACTCTGCAATTATCGAAGTGCTGCTCACCGCCAAGTCTACACCAAGCTTTTGGAAAATATCTATATTTTTAGGATTGTTAACTCTAGCTATGGTTCGCCCAACTTTAAAGTTTCTTTTCGCTAATTGACATGCAATAAGATTATCTTCATCCTTTCCAGTAACCGCAATAAAAGTATCGGCTTTAGCAACCTCTACCTGAGATAACATGTCCAAATCAGTTGCATCCCCGTTAAATGTAGGAATGTTAAGCTCATTTGCAAGCTTTTCACACAAATCAATCTTTGGTTCAATAACTGCCACCTTGTGTCTGAACGATAGAAGGGTTTTTATCAGATAATAACCCAACTTTCCGCCTCCGGCAACAATAATATACATTTGTATACCTCCGAAAATATATATTTTTTGACTATGAAATAGTAATATTTTTTTATAGTGTCTATATACACAAATGCTTATCCACCTTTATATACTGTAACAATAGTGTCTCCTTGGTCTACGATAACATCCTCATTTGAAAAATAAAAACATCCGTTTTTAATCATTCCGAAAACAAAGGAATTGTCTTTAAGTTTCACCGAACTCAATTTTTTTCCGTAGTATAAATTCTGTGCCTTAATATACTTATAGGTCAAAGTCGAACTTCCTATTGTATGCAACGAGGTCTTAGTTTCATTGACAACCATAGATTTTATAACATCAACAGTCATTTGCGTAGGACATATGGTAGTTAGACCGAATTGATGGAATATCTGTTCACGGGCTGGGTCATATATTCTAGCTACTACTTTCGGAACTTTAAAAATTTCTTTAGCAACTTGGCAAATCATGATATTGATATTATCATCAGGGGTTACCGCAGCTAATACGTCTGCTGTCTCTATTCCCGCTTTCTTGAGCACATCTTGGTCAATTGGTACTCCCGTAATGGTTATACCATCAAATTCCGGAGCAAGAGCTTTAAAAGAGTTGCTGTCATTGTCCACTATAACTACCTCATGACCTTCTTCCGACAGAACTTGTGCAAATCTAGTTCCAACTTTTCCGCACCCGATTATAATAATTTGCATATCCTTCCTCCTGTAATATAACTATAAATTGCTCAATAATAGATTTATCTATGTATATCACTTAGGCTTCTAAAGTAATACAAAAAGCAACTGACCAATGCCTAATAAAATCTATTTTATCTTATTTTGCTAATATTTGTATAGCATTGAATTGTTCAACTTACAGGGTATTAAGTAAATATTTCTATCTTACAATAGTTTTATTTGCAATCTCTCACCTTTTCTAGATATAACACAACCTTTCACATAATTGTAGTCAAAAGCCATAAAACTCATCAAATTTGAAATTTAAACACCCCTTGACTAGTTATTTTTTATAAATCGCCTATGTATAATAAAAGTTCAATTTGAAAAAATACTAATGTAGTGAGTCTTGTTTTGATCTAAAATACTGAAAGGATGATTCTGTGCTTGTAGGTTTTTCAAGAACCTTGATTTTATTTACACTTGTTGTAGTTACTATGAGGGTGATGGGTAAAAGGCAAATCGGCGAACTTCAACCCTTTGAGCTTGCCATTGCCATCCTTATATCGGAGCTAGCAGCAGTACCCATGCAAAATACAGGAATCCCATTAATTAGTGGAATAATCCCAATACTCACTTTATTGGTTGCACAAATGACCTTATCCTTTATTTCCTTAAAAAGCATAAAGGCTAGAGGAATTATATGCGGAAAACCAAGTATATTAATAGCAAATGGAAAAATACAAGAAGAGGAACTCAAAAAAGAAAGGTTTACTTTAAACGACCTATTAGAACAATTAAGAATCAATAATACCCCAAATATTTCAGATGTCGAGTTTGCAATACTTGAGACCAATGGTCAACTTAGTGTGATTCCAAAATCCCAAAAAAGACCCATAAGCCCTGAAGATCTTAATATACCTACAAACTATGAGGGACTATCTCTCGACCTTATAGTGGACGGTCACATCAACTACAACAATTTAGTAAAAGCTAATCTAAACGAAGCTTGGCTTATAGAAGAATTAAAGAAATTTGGTATTGCAAAACCCGAAGATGTCTTTTTTGCATCTCTAGATAGTCAGGGAAATCTATATTGGCAAACAAAAACTTCAGAAAGGGGGCAAAACTAATTTGTATACTGTAAAAAACCTAGCATTAATAGCTGTTATATTGACACTGATTTTTAGCGGTGCCTTCTTTACAAATCGAATTCTATTAAAAGATGCCCACAGTCTTGAGGAAAAAATAGTAACCGTTGAAACCAGCATAAATGAAAAAGATTGGGTGAAGGCTCAATCCGGTATTACTTCCATTTTAAACGAGTGGCCAGCAGTGGAAAACAAATGGGCATTGTTGATCGACCATGCGGAAATAGACAACATAGAAGATGCACTAACTAAAGTAGCGGAATATATAAAAGCAAAAGAGACAGCTCCATCCCTTGCAGAGCTGGCAACCTTAAAAAATTATATAGTCCATATACCAGAAAAGGAGTTCCTGAACCTAAAAAATATTTTTTAAGGTAGCCGAAGAAAAGCATTAGGTTCACCATCAGCTAGAGCAGTAGTAATGGAAGCAAATTTTCTAAAGTAATAATCTAAAACAAAAACATAATGAAAAGTAAATAGAAAGCTCCTCCTAAGACTAAAGGTATAGGATTTAGACTTTTTTTGTTTTCCGTCCAAAAATACACTATGGACGCTGAAACAATCGCAATAAGGGCACTTACTACCGCATTATAATTCAATATCCAATCGGTAGCCAAAATTCCTATCGACACAGGTATGCAGCTTTGAAATACCATAGCACCAGTTATATTACCCATTGCTAAAGCATCCCTGCTTTTGCTTATCCATATTATGCTGTTGAATTTCTCCGGAAGTTCTGTGGCTATAGGAGTTATTATAAGGGATAAAATAATAGCAGGTATGCCTAATAATGTAGAAGTTGCTTCTATTTTTATTACAAATAGATGTGCACCGAGTATAATGCCTAGAAGAGCTATAAAAACCTGTAGGATAACAACCCTAAACCTTGTCTTTATATGGAATATTTTCGAAAAATAAAGCTTATCTAAATGATCATGGTGAACTTTATCTTGCTTTACTGTAAGATATATATAGTAAATATATATTGCAATCAGGAATGATGCAATGATATTTCTCAATACTCTTCTTGATATGAAAGCCGCAGAAATACCAAGACTATATGCTGTTATGAAAAAGCTTATATCACGGCATAGAATATCATGACTTATATTCATAACCATGCCTTTTTTTCTTTTTGAACGAAACATCACAACACTCATGCCAGTTACAAAGAAAGCTAGCGTGCTTAGCATAAACGGTGCTCCCACTATAGCTCCTAAACCTATATCTACTAAACTTTTTTCTCTAAAAAGCAATATGGCAATAACGGGCACCATGGTTTCGGGAATGCATGTACCTACTGCTGAAAACAAGCTTCCTACAACACCTTCCCCTACTCTTAGTTTTTTTCCCAACCACTCAATAGCATTGGTGAAAAATTCACAGCTAATCAATATCAACAATAAGCTTAACAACATTATTACAATATTAGACCCCATATACTTTAAGTCACATCCCGCTTGTATATAAAATTTATTCTATTAAGTATATTAGAGTAATACATAAAAAATGCTCGGTCGAAAAAAACTACGTAACGTCAAAACCTTTCGTTTCACTCCAAGCAGCGTAAGAACAAAGGGGGCTACGCCCCGTTTAAACCCCGCATGGTACACTTTTACATTTCTTTTGAAAGCCTTGCGTCTTCTGCGACTCAAGGTTTTATTTTTTTAGAAAATCAATGCACTTTCTTAGAAAACAAAAAACC
>JAAYPF010000217.1 GCA_012519925.1 Clostridiaceae bacterium | reverse complement strand
GGATAAATTAATATGAATCTTGTGAATATACTATTATGAAACTTGGGTAAGATAACTTGCAACTCATCATTTTGATTAGATAAAATAAATTGCAGTTTGCTGGATAAAATAAACCGCAGATCTACAACTAGCATACGTTTCTGTAGGTTTATCTTCCTTAATCCACCAAGATAATCTTGTACTGGTTGTAATACTATATTCTAAGTCAAAGTCAATACCTGAACACTTTATCCCGTTTTCCTCTAGTTGCTGTTTTGCTTTTTCAATAATTTCATTCATAAAATAACCTTCAAATACTTGTTAAATCATTGCTTTCATAAATTTACCTGATTTGCTCTCCGATAAGTTCCAAGCCTAATTATTTATGTATGTTGTTCTTGCTTGCTAGGCATCCCTTATTGTACATATCTTTAGACTATTCTCAAACTATACTGCTTATTTTCCACCCCCAAAAAGTCTTTTGTAGATAAACTGTCTTTTTTTCCTGAGATGAAATGTTAAACCAAACAATTGGTTCTGTTGCCTCCTTTCCTCTTATAATTACATCACTTGGAAAAGGCATAGTTACACCGCCATTATCCTTCTCAAAAAAGTCTCTAAAACGCTCTAAGTCATAGTCGGAATACACTTATTTGCATCACTTGTCAAAAGCTTTCTAGCATCTTGATATTTTTCATGCCTTACCAATAACATAAAGTTACCTGTTGTGTGGGCAGGAGTATTCATATCAATCTTTTTATCACTCCTAGACTGAGATATAAGTACAGACGTTGCAACAACTAATACAAAAATAATGATACCAAATACCTTGAGAACTGTTTTCATAGAAACAACATCCCTTTCAGATGAGTTATTGTAATTATTGAGAAGTGAAGTAATGTAAAGACAGCATCAAATTAATTATACCATGCTATCCGTATAAGGACAAGTTTGTATTTATAGTTTATGTAACCTTCAAATCAAAACTGTTAAAGTATTTGGGGGTGATTGCATGGATTTCAAAAGATTAGGTAAACGAATAAGGGAAGTAAGAAAACAAAAAGGGTTAACCCAAGAGAAATTAGCTGAATTAATTGGCATGTCTACCAATCACATTTCACATATTGAAAGTGGCTTGACAAAGTTGAGCCTTGAAACACTTGTATCTATTTGTAATGCATTAGATACTACCCCTGACAACCTAATGTGGGATAGTGTTAATAACACCCAAGAAAACATAAAAGGTGAAATAGGAAAGTTGTTAAAATCAGCGTCACATGACGATTTATTGCTTATAACCAAGGTAATCAAAGCTATTTTGGATAAATGAGATAATACAAGTAGAATGGGGGCATATAACCCCCATTTTCAACTATAAAACTGCGTCTTCTGCTCCACACCCTGTTGATACGCCATTTTCGAATGATACAGATATTCCAGCATCAATATTATATTTATAATCACATAATAAAGCGAATTCCATTGGTTCATCATCAAATTTACCATGTTCTCTTTGAATTATAATAGCCTTTGGCATAGCAAATTTAAAAATATTTTCTGGCAATTCATTCTCGCCTGTATCTTCTTTAACATATTCGTATATCTCGTCTTTAACACTGTCAAAATATTTAATATAATTTACCTTTAAATCTTCATAGGTCTTAATTTGATGTTCAGATATTTCTTCACCTTCATATAAATAAAAAACCACATCAAGTTCAAGTTTTCTACCCCAAATTATAAATTCTTCTTTAAATTCATCTTCATATTTACTCATCAAAAGCTCTCCTTTCAATTTTAATTTCTCTTTTTAGTTTTTTAGCCTTAGAAATACCACCTTTATGCGGTACATTTCCATGAATTTCATTTGGTACTTTATACATTGTCTTACAGTCATCAGCTTCATGCCATGTGTAAATATTGTCTTTCCTCCATGCACCAACTTCTTGTGGGGTACAACCTCTTTGTTTTGCTAATGCTGTATCTGCTTTTATAAAATTACCATCTTTACCGTACCGATTAGTTCCAAAGTTTTCAATTTCAACTTTGCCTTTTGCAAGATTTGAAAACTCGGGCTTATTGTTTGTAAAATTAACTCTATCAACTCCATTAAATTTTTGAGATATTTGTTTCCAACTTAATTTATTTGGATTAGATTTTTTGTTTGCAGGGACAAAATCTTTATCTGGAATCCAAGCAGAATTACCTTTTTTGCCACTCCATTTTCCATTGCTTTTTGGTAAGTGCGATGATTTTGGTATCCTTTGAATTTCCTTTTTCTGTTGTGCAAGCCTATCCGTGATATTCGGGTTCTTTTTATTCAACGGTAAAACATTGCTTACTACTGCAACCTTTTGTTGTACGGATTCAACAGTTTCTTCAACTTGTGTAGTTTCTGGTGTTGCAGTATTCTTACTACCTTCTTCGCTTGCTACTTCAATCTCTTTCCCTTGCAACTGTCTAACATAAAGCGTAAATGTTCCAGTACCAGCATGATTTGAATAGTTTTCCATATAATCTATTACCCTGAATCCGTGAATATTTTATCATAGAAGTACTCACAATTCCAGCGAAATGAGGTATAATAAGGCTATAATACCATAAGAAAAATATTCACCAACGAGGTGCAGAATGAAATTTAAAATTAGAT
>JAAYPF010000216.1 GCA_012519925.1 Clostridiaceae bacterium | reverse complement strand
TATAGGGATGACGGAAGATTCTATTGAACAAGTTGGTATCGGGGCACTTCTTCACGACATTGGTCTGTGCGAAATGCCTCTAGTTCTTAACGTGAAACGACGTAATAGCCAACAGGAGTCGCTATGGCGTGAGCACCCAACCTACGGTTATTATTTTGCAAAAGAAATTGGTCTTTCAGAAGAAGTAGCAGAAATAATCCTCAACCACCATGAAAATTGGGATGGAACAGGTTATCCTAATAATTTATGTAATCAGGACATTCCTATAGGTTCAAGAATTGTAACAGTTTGCGAGTCTTATGACCGCTTGATTTGCCAAGAGGGTTATTCTCACACAGAAGCGATGGAATATATTAC
Organism: Clostridiaceae bacterium; assembly: GCA_012519925.1. Classification (GTDB taxonomy): domain Bacteria; phylum Bacillota; class Clostridia; order Acetivibrionales; family Acetivibrionaceae; genus Acetivibrio. Next base: position 4,745 of record JAAYPF010000216.1, on the reverse strand, counting down.
CGATAATCGACATAGCTATTTTGACGGCAACATAGTCCAAGTCTTTATAAACAGTCTAGCCATATACCCTTTAGGTTCTATGGTACGTCTTTCTACAGGTGAGGTTGGCGTTGTTGTAAACGTCCGCAGAAATCAAGGTGACCGACCAATTGTCAGGGTATACTATAATAGGGTTAATAGACCTTTGACAAAGCCCTATGATGTGGACTTATCCGCTAAAAGAAACGTATCAATTGACAAAATATTATAAATTTTGCAAAGCACATTAGGGGGTTTTCTGTTTTTAATAAATATTAAACTTTTTTTGATTTCTTAACAATCCAGTAATCTTTATAACCAAATCAATATCTACGCCTTTTTCTAAATCTGATTTTACCACCTCAATTGTACCTTTTTCTATTCCTTTTTAAAAAAATACAGTTGAGGTGATTTTCAGCCTTACTTCAATTTTTGACTTCTTATATACTCAATAGCCTTCTTCCCAGCCACAGCACCTTGTCCTACTGCTGTAGAAATCTGTTTGAAACCTCCTGTACAATCACCAGCGGCAAACAGACCATCTATATTGGTTTGCTGATCCTTGTCCACAAGTATTGAATTTCCATCAACCATTATCCCCATTTTTCTTGCAAAATCCACACTTGATGGACTGTCATAGGCTACAAACAATCCGTCTAAATCTTCACTAGACCCATCTTTAAAATAAATTTTCTCAAGGTACTCTTTGCCATCTAGCTTTTCAATTTCTTTAGTGTTAACTTCAAAATCCTTTAATTCTTCTGTATATTTATCTGAAAGTGCTAATTCTTTTCCATTTGTAAAAATTGTTATCTTCTTTGTAAAGGCTGTAAGTTCAATAGCTTCATGAATTACATAATCATTAAAGCCTAAAACTCCAACCTTTAGATTATTGTAAAAGAAGCCGTCACAAGTTGTACAATAACTTACTCCATTTCCTTCAAGCTTTTCAAGATTCTCTATTTTAACCTTCTTTACAGGCTGTCCAGTAGCCAAAATTAAAGCCTTGGCTGTAAAGTGACTGTCGGGAGTAGCAACTTCAAAGAAGTCATTTTTTTCTACAGCAATAACTTCCTCATTCATAATCTCCGCCCCAATCCTAAGTGCTTGGCTCTCACCATTTTTCAGAAGATCTTCACCTCTAATCACATCGGCAAACCCATAATAATTTTCAATTTTTTCAGCCTTTCTTAGGGCACTGTCATTTTTTCCGATAATAAGTGTTTTCAAATTTGATCTTGCGGTATACAGTGCAGCTGAAATTCCAGCAGGTCCTTTACCTATTATTATAACGTCATACATAAGCTTTACCTCTCATTTTTATTCTTTTCCATTTATATATTTTTCAACCATAACTCCCGCAATTACCCCATCACCCGTAGCTGTTGCAATCTGTCGAATAGACTTATTTCTCACATCCCCTGCTGCAAATACTCCAGGCACATAGGTTTTCATGTCTTCATCCGTATTTATGTATCCGCTCTCGTTTAATTCAAACTTACCTTTGAGAAATTCCGTCTTAGGTTCTGTTCCTATGTATACGAATAACCCCTCTACTTCAATTTCTTTTACTTCTTTTGTCTTTAAGTTTTCTATCTCAATGCTCGAAACAAAATTTTCACCTTTAATTTTTCTAACAACCGAATCCCATATAACACTTATATTTGGATTCTTTAAAGCTTCATCTTGTGCTCCTTTTGATGCACTAAACTGATTCGATCTGTTTATTATAGTAACGTGTTTTGCATATCTTGTCAAAAACACTGCTTCTTCTACAGCCGACTCACCGCCACCAACAACAAAAACATTGGCATCCTGATACATTGCACCATCACATGTTGCACAATAATGAACTCCTCTGCCCCTATACTCCTGCTCACCTTCTGCAGGAAGTTTTCTTGGTGTGGCTCCCGTTGCAATTATTATGGCTTTTGCATAATATTCGGTGTCATCAGTTTCTACATATTTATATTCACCTTCGAGTTTTATATCTGTGATTACTTTGAGGTCATCAATCTGGGTTCCAAATTCCAAAGCCTGTCGTTTCATATTTTCCATTAAATCCATACCCCTAACAACTCCATTAGTACCGGGGTAATTTGCAATATGGAAGGTAGTAGCTACCTGTCCTCCTGTTAATCCTTCATCAATTACTATTGTGAAGATCTTCGCTCTTGATGAATATATCGCCGCAGATAAACCAGCCGGACCTCCACCAAGTATCAATACATCGCAATGAACTTTTTGCCTTTCCTTTCTTTTGCATTTTCCACCAATAACATTCTCAACACCCTCTTTAAACTCAGGATTGCTTATATAGCCATTTAACCTAAAGCACAATTCTTCGCCATCCTTAAAGAACAAAACGGTGGGACTACTTTTTATATTTAAGGATTCTGCAAGCTGTCGGTTCTGCTGACGATGGATCATTACGAAACGCATGTGCTCACTGTATATTTCCGAGGAACGTTTAAATATATTTATAAACGGAGCACACGGCGGACAATCTTCTGAATAAAAAGCAACAACAACAGGCAAATCACTTTTAAGTACATCGTTCTCAAAATTATCTGAATTGGTGTGAATAATCATCTCTTCCATTTCAAGCCTCCTAAAATATATTTCAAGAAAATTCGCTTCGCTCATGAATTTTCTTGTTTGCTAGGAAATCCCCTTTCCAAACCACAGTATAGGGATTTACATAAATAGTTTTTTTATTAATCCCTATACTCTGAAAAAAAATATATATTATTTCTATTCTCTTAAACTATTATATGCATTCATTAGTTTATCTTTACTTATTGCACCTTCATAGAAAGTAGCGATATTTCCATCTTTATCAATCACATAGGTTGTAGGTATGCTATATATTTTATATTGCTCCGCTACCTTTCCAGTTTTATCTAGCAATACCTTCATAGTATAACCATTATCATCTATAAACTTTCTTACCTTTTCCTCGGTCTCTCTTCGAGCCCCCCCTGTAGTCAAATTAACCGCTAATAGTATTGCATCACCGTTTTCTTCAAACTCTTTACTTGCTTCATTAAATTCAGGCATTTCCCCTATACAAGGCGGACACCATGTGGCCCAAAAATTAACAAAAACAATTTTGCCTTTATAGTCAGACAATTTCACTGTATTACCTTCTAAGTCGGAGAGTTCAAAATCTATTGCAGGCTTCAAATTACTAGTCGTGTTTTTATTTTCCCCTCCATTCTGTGTGCTTGGGGTACTATTTGGGGTACTATTACCTGTCACATTATTATCGTTAACATTATTTCCACTGTCAGCATTACGACTTGATACAAAATAAGCCCCTCCAAGCAGAACTGCCAATATAACCAAAGTAATAATAGTTTTAAGCAAATTTTTCTTATCCATAAACATCTCCCTTTCGTTAAACTTTTTCAAATTATTAAAGCAATCTTATATAAAATTAAATATCAATGCAAGACCTGCAAGCATCAATAATCCGCCTGAAACTATGCTTATAATTCTATTATGTTTTTGAATTGTTTTAAATACACCCTTAATATTTTCAAAGGCAATAGCTGAAATAATGAAAGGTGTTCCTAAACCAATGGAATAGATGAATAACAATAACATACCTTCTATAAGAGTATCTGAGACACTCGCTCTTGCAAGAACAGATGCGAGAAATGCACTGACACAAGGTGAAAAAGCGAAAGAAAACACCATTCCAAAGATTATAGATTTTAGAAAATTCAACTTTTCAAACTGAAAATCCAATCTCTTCTGCTTGTTTAAAATACCTATTTTAATGAATCCTGTATAATTCAATCCAAAAATAAACACAATTATACCACTAATAATTTTTAATGTACTTTTTTTCTCTTTAAAAAACACTCCTAAAGATGTTGCTGTTGCTCCAAGCAAAACAAATATTATTGTAAATCCTATGACAAAGCCAATAGAATTTAAAACTAAATTTCTTTTCTTTTTGTTTTTTCCCTTGTCCCCCTCAGTATCCCCTGCTAAGTATATAAAATATATAGGTAACATTGGTAATATACAGGGTGAAATAAAAGTCAAAACACCTTCGAAAAAACTCTGTAAATATTCTGAACTCAATTAAACTACCACCTTTCAAAAATCCACTATACCCACGCAGGGTAATATACCCCCTAATGGTATTATATCTACAAAATCTATGTTAGTCAATATTCTTATTTAACCCGCTATTCAATACTTTTATATAATATACCACGTTTATATATTCAAGTAACATCCTAAAGTTGATATGAATACTATAAAGGTAGAAAAAACAATACTTATATTGGGCTATGCTTATTAACATTTCCTTTTGTTGTACAACTTACAACGCCCGTACAAATAAAAGATTTTGTTATATGTCCTGTAGTTTGGAGGTGGCAATAATGTCTCATCGGATTAAGTTTTACAAAAAAACCAATATGTTATACTTCATTCTTATTTACCTATTACTATTTTATGATAGCAGACCAATAGGAATAAATAGGTATGTAAAAGAAAAAAACGATAGCTCTCTACTATTTTTCATTCTTGTATATCTAGAGTTGTTTTATTTTTAGTTATTCATTTTAATAACCTTAATATTCTAGGGATAACCTTATCAAAAACGAGCTAGAGGAGGTGTCTTTATGAATTCCCCAATGAATCTATTAAGTGGAGATATTGATGAAATTCTGTTTTTTATTATAGTATTTATACTTTTATTTAGTGAG
>JAAYPF010000215.1 GCA_012519925.1 Clostridiaceae bacterium | reverse complement strand
AGTGTATAATCTGTTTTGTAGGCCATCGGGTTCTCCTTTATGGTTTGATTGGTTTTATACTTACCATTGAACTCGATTGGCCTGCTTTTTTCAACCCAATTTACAGAAAGAATTGTACACTAACGATCCTAATGAATTGAAACAGAAAAAAGATTTTATTTTAAGCCGTTCATCTTTGGTTAATAGTTTAGTTTTAGATGATGCAAAGGAAACTTGGATAAGTCTTTCTTTACGAGAATATCCTAAAGGTGATGCAAAAGATGAAGTGATGATGGCGCCATAACAACGCAGGATATGTTTTTCTTTTGAAGATCTCTACACAGAGAGAAGCCTGTGGGGCCTGCTTCGTATCCGCAGATGGTGAGAACACCATCATTGATAAAGTGCTTCTCAATACTTTTAATGTAGGAAAGCACGGATGATGTATCGGCTTTAACCGTTGTTTCTAAGAACATGTAGTTTTGCTTAGAATCAAAACTACACAAAGAGTATGTGTCCTTATGGACATCCATTCCAACATAGATTATTCTATTCATGAAGGGCCTCCGTTTGTTTGCGGTGTGTATCAGCTGGTTTCCAGTATGATACTAATCCGCGATTAATAACATACTAGAGGTCTCTTCATATTGTCTGACAATTCCTGTTGTCATGGTTTGTGCTTGTCGCTTCGCTCGGCACAAACCACGCCAAGCCCTTCGGGCCGGAATTGCAGGTTAAGCAAATGTTAGGTTGACCCTTCGGGCGGAGGAAAAGGATAAATGCAAAATAAACTTAAAGTAAGTTTTTTTGATACTCAATTAATAAAGAGTTATCTTGCAGTATTATCAGTTATTAGTTTAATATTTTCGTTTGTATTGATTGTTATCGAGTTACCTGATGATATAAAAATAAAAGTATTATTTGGTGTCGGTATGTTGTTGGTTTTCTTGAGTATCTACATAGGTATGTGGATATCAGCAAATTGGTCAAAACATGCGCTGTTAAAAATTAATAACTCTTCTTTGGAAGTAAAAATAGGTGATATCTTTTCTGAAGATGCACTAAAAGTTATTGCATTTAATGAATATTTTGATACTCAAGTTGATAATGTTATAATAGCTGAAAACACTTTGAATGGTATTTTTTTAAAATCAAAAGTCGAAAATATAAAGGAATTTAATTCACTGATAAATAAGGACAAATATTTAGAGAATAAAATAATTGAAAATAAAAAGAACCGACCTGTTGGTAAAAAAAAGCGGTATAAAATTGGAACAATATTTCAATATAAAGATTATCTTTTGACTGCAATGACTAAGTTTGATGATAATAATCGAGCATATTTATATATGCAAGATTATATCAATTTTCTTATAAACTTTTGGAATGAAATTGATATTATTTATGCTGGTCGTTCTGTTGCTATTCCATTATTAGGTTCTGGTATTACACGATTTAAAGAATTTAATACAATATCAGAACAAGAATTACTAGAAATCATTATTTGGTCATTTAAAATTAGTCGGATTAAGTTTACTTATCCATCGAAAGTTTCAATAATAATCCATAAATCCAAGTTGGATAAAATCAATTTTTATAAACTAAAAGGAGACAATGAAAATGGCTTACAGGACTAAAACTTATTTAGCAGCAGACTGGACTGGTGATAAAGATGCGATTGATCAACTTCACAAATGGAATGATAACAACTATTGGAGTTTATCTTTTACCGATGCTCATGAATTAACTCAAGCAAGAGACAGTAGTTTAAACTGCTCAATAAAAGTATCTTTAGGAGAACGTCTTGATGTTTCAAAGACTTTTGTTCTCATTGTTGGATCAAATACAAAATCGTTAAGAAGTGGTAGTTGTTCATATTGTGATAGCTATAATAGTTATACATATGCTTGTGCTCGAGGACATTCTGTTGATTATCGAAGCTATATAGAATATGAATGTGAAAAAGCTGTTCGTGATGATTTAAAGCTTGTTGTTTTATACAATGCAGCATCTGTAGACAAATCAAAATGTCCCGACTCAATAAAATACTATGGTACACATGTGGCGATGTGTTTTATTAAAGATGGGCAGTATTATTGGGATTATGAAACTGTAAAAAAAGCTATTGAATAAAAAAATCTAACAACTGCTTCAACCTCATATGATGAGACCTCTGTCAATATGTAAAAAAGAAAACAAGGTCAGGAAAGGAATAATTTAACGGCTTGACCACTCTCATATGCGTGGATTGGATACCACAGGTCAATGGTCCGCCTGAAAAGTTCGTCCTCTCTGACAAAAGGAATCAGACAAAGAAGTCTGTCCTCACGGTTGAATCGACGATGACTTAGATAGCGTAATCGTCCCTTCCTGTACTTGTAAAAAGACACCGTAATTAGGAAATATTGTTCGTCATCATTCCCCAAATAAAACAAGCCATTTCACGTGCAGCGGCTGTAGTAGCTTTATTAATAGGAACACCGCGGAAAATCATAGAACTTCTTCTTTTCTTAATTCGCTCAACTGCTCTATCAGCATAAGCAATAATTAAAGGATCCATATTTTTTTGCCTCGCTAAAAGGCGCAGAGACTTTTTACCGCATATTTGAGAATGACTCATAGATTGAGCGGATTCAATTAAAAGCCGCCTGAGATTTTTATTGCCTGTTTTCGTAATGCCAAGGTTTTGAGAAGAAAGACCACTTGCATGAATACCCGGACATAAACCAAGATAGCTAGCAAAATAAGAAGCTTTTTCAAATCGGTTGAAGTCTTCGACCTCAGAAATAAGATTTACGGCGGTAAGAATGCTGATACCACTGAAGCAGCAGAGCTTTTTAACATCATCCTTGATTGAAGGGGTTTCCGCAATTTCTGCGATTTTGTCATCGAGCCTGGATACCCTGCTCATTTGGTGATTGACCTCGGAAAGATATTCTTCGAAAGAGTATCGTTCAACAGGGTTTGAAAATTCAAGAGTCTTAAGCCATGCGAAGAATTGTTGAGTCCAATATTTAGCTCTACCACCAAAAGGATACACCATGCCTTTTCTGAGTAAAAAAGAGAGGAGATTTTGT
>JAAYPF010000214.1 GCA_012519925.1 Clostridiaceae bacterium | reverse complement strand
GTCTGAATAATGCCACACAAAACCGCTCTCACATGTAGTTTCATTTAATATTTATGCCGAAATGGCATATTTAAAAAAATCTTATTTTAAGATTTGATAAAGAAACATATTCATGAATTTACCGTGATATTCGTTAATTTTGGGGTAGATTTTTACAAACAAATATTACAAAATAAATAGTTATGTATTAACTTCCTTGTTATGTAATTAAATATTAATGTTATGTATACCTTTTGAAAATCTTTTTATTTATTGACAAATAACTTTCTACGTCCTAAAATCATAGTGAAAAAAATAAAGGATTGGCGGGATATAATTGTTCAAACTTGCTATAAAACATGCACTATTTGCGGCTATATCTACTATTGGAAATCTGTCAACGCAGCAATTGTTTCTGATGCTGCTAGATACCCTTGAATTTACAAAGGGACTTGATAAGGTGAGTATTTTGGGACTTTTCAACTTTAACTTTATACTAATGACAGCTATTTTTATGGGTACCTTAATAGGCTTGATAATAAAATATGTTCTCGACAAAAGGTATATATTTAACTACAAAACAAAAAGCACCTCTGAAAATACGGGTAAATTTATCCTGTATTCCTTTATGGGTGTATTTACTACAGCTATATTTTGGGCCTTTGAGCTCATATTTGATAGTATTTTTGACCTTTACTATGCTAAGTACATTGGTGCTATAATAGGTCTGACTATTGGATATGTTATAAAGTATAACCTTGACAAACGTTTTGTTTTTAACAGCAAGGGATAAAAAGCGGTACTTTTTTCTTCTGTTGAATATGATATAATACTATGAGAATAAATTGAAAGTATAATTGCATAAAATAGTTTGCCAATGGAGAGTGATAGAAAAATGCCTAGTGTTCTCAATAATGGTTCAAAGCTTAATACCGAAGTAAGCGTTACAAATACTGATTCAGTAAACAAATGGGTGGGCACTTGGGCGTCTTCACCACAACTGGTTGAACCCTCTAATATGCCACCTGAACCCGGGCTTTCAAACAACACACTGCGACAGATAGTCCGTGTATCAATAGGTGGAAATCAATTAAGGTTGAAGCTCTCCAATGAATATGGCACTTCCCCAGTTACTTTAAATTCGGTACATCTAGCTGTATCTGCAGGTGGAAGTTCAATCAAATTAGGCACAGACAATGTATTAACCTTTGGCGGTATGGAATCTGTTACAATTCCTGCTGGTAAAACAGTCACTTCCGATACACTTGATTATTGTATGCCCAAGCTAACCGAAATGGCCATTACAATATACTTTGGCAATACGCCAACTCTTCTAACAGGTCACCCTAGTTCTAGAACAACCTCATACATAATGGTTGGAAATGCAGTTGATAGTTCTAGTATGCCTTTCGCTGTAGCTACAGAGCATTGGTACCTTATAACAGGAATAGATGTGATTGCAGGACCATCAAGCAGAGCAGTTGTCGTCATAGGTGATTCAATTACCGACGGAAGAGGTTCGACAACAAACATGCAAAACCGATGGCCTGATAATCTTGCCACCCGTTTACTAGGTAATGCTGCTACATCAGAAGTTTCAGTGCTTAATCAGGGGATAGGCGGAAATGCTATATTATCAGGAGGATTAGGACCAACCGCTCTTGAGAGATTTGATCGAGATGTACTATCACAAAACGGTGTCCGCTATATAATATTATTTGAGGGCGTTAATGATATTGGAGAAAGTGATTCTTTAGATGTGTCGTCTGATTTAATAAAAGCCTACAGGTTTTTCATAAATAAAGCTCATGCAAACAATCTCCTTATATATGGTGCAACAATTTTACCTTTTGGAGGTTCACAATATGATAATAAATTACACGAGCAATCAAGACGGATAGTAAACAACTGGATTAGAACCTCAAACGAATTTGATGCAGTAATAGATTTTGATTCCGCATTAAGAAATCCACAAAACCCATCAATACTTCAGACAATTTATGATAGCGATGATCATTTGCATCCAAACGCATTGGCATACAAAAATATGGCAGCCATAGTTGATCTCAATCTTTTCACTAAATAATTGCCCAGTGAATCCCTGCTTATTCTGAAAATAAATCACACAGTTTTTATCCTAACTTTTGCACCTCAAAAAATCTTTCTCCCCAGCTCATCTTTGATTCCCGTTTTCCTATAAAAATACGAGTTGACTACATCTCTCCATTCCTTTGCATGCTCTATCTGACCTTCAAGTCTATGCAAAACATGTATATACAACTCTTCCTTTATCCTCCCCTTTAAACTTTGCCACTGTTCTTTCAGCTTAACAGCCTGTTCCACACCTGTAAAATGCGTATTATAGATATACTGTATAAGAGTCTCTCCTGATTTCAATTTATATACATAGGGAACTCTGTGGAAGAATAACAGTAGTTCTTGTGGACAACTCTCTCTATCTTCATACTTTGCCGCCACCTCTTTGTGATACTGTTTTGTAAAGCCTGTACCAGATTTAGAAGTTCGGTCAACCCCCATCGCAACATGGTCTGCACGGTGATAGGTACCCCACTTGTCATATTCATAACCGTCAACATTAGGTCCATAGTGATGTCCAGGATTTACCATCCAACCGATGCCAAGTGGGGATGTATAATTCTCATAAATTCTCCATGAATTAAGCAGCATATTTGAAATAGTGTCAACTACGGTCTTATCATTGGAATAAGTCATTCTTACCCATTCCTCAGTAATTTCCTCGCAGCATAAATCCGGATTCCATAAAAGCCTACCAAATCCGTACAGGTTAGACTGTGCTAATTGGAAACCTGCCCAATTCGGCTCATCTCCGGTGTTTGCAACTCCTGCAACTCCTCCATACTTATTACCATAGACCAACCCATTAACAATCTTTTTGACAGTAGAATCCTTGCCTTTTGAATATGTATCAAAATCTAAAACCTCCTTCCACATTGGAACAAGGTAACATAGATGTTTTTGTTGACCTGTATACTCCTGTGTTATTTGCAATTCTAAAGTGACATTGGTTTTTTCAAGGCCACCAAATAACGGGGACACTGGCTCCCTCACCTGAAAATCCATCGGACCATTTTTTACTTGTAGTATTACATTATCTTCAAACATCCCGTCAAGGGGCCTAAAATTGTCATATGCGGCTTTTGCCCTATCAGTTTTATAATCACGCCAGTCCTGATGGCAATTATATACAAAGCACCTCCAAATCACAATCCCTCCAAAGGGTTTTAAGGGCTCAGCAAGCATGTTTGCTCCCTCAGCATGATTACGATTATATGTAAAGGGTCCTGGTCTATTTTCTGAGTCTGCTTTTACAAGAAACCCTCCAAAATCAGGTATATAACTATAGATTTCTTCTACTTTACTTCGCCACCACTCCCTCACTCCTTCATCTAAAGGATCAGCCGTACTAAGGTCTCCTATCTCTATAGGACTAGCAAAGTTTATACTGAAAAACACTTTTATTCCGTACTCTCGGAATATATTGGCCAGTTCTGCAGCCTTTGGCAGGTAATCCTTTGTTATCAGCTTGGTCTCATACTCATGAACATTTACATTGTTAATGGCTATACTATTTATGCCTATAGAAGATAAAAGCCTAGCATAATCTTTAATCCTAACAAGATCCTTTGTAATTTTGTTATTACTATAAAATATGGACTTTCCGGCATACCCTCTTTCAACACTGCCATCCATGTTATCCCATTGGTTAAGCATTCTGAGCTTAAAATATGGGTTTTCTATTTTTCGCAAACCTTTAATTTCTGTCTGTAGCTGAAAAAGACGTAACAATGAAAAAACACCATATAATATCCCCGTATCATTTTTACCGGTTATAATTATATGGCTTTCTTCAGTTGTATCCACTGATTTTATTAGAAACCCGTCTTCCTGAATAGCTTTTTCTTCATTTTTGTCAATAAATGAATCTATAAACTTGTGCTTTCCTAGCACTCCAACTATAATAAAGGGGTTCTTCTTCACGCTGTCACACACAACGGGCTTTATTCCTAGCATTTCTTTTATACCTCTACCCAACTCTCGAACAGCACAATTAATCAGTGGGGTTTCTCCCACTTTTACAATAACAGAACTCCACTTAATATATTGTTCTAAGATACTTTGATCTTCTAATTTTCTATATTCTAGCCAACAAAAGTAGCCCCTATTCTTATCCATTTCACTTATTTTTTTTAATTTGCTCATGCTAATTCTCCTTATGAAGTATTTCAAGCTGTAAAACAGGTTGTTTACATAAAGAACTTTTCTTCCTAACAATCCAATTTCACAGATAGCAGTATTTGAAATCACAGGGTTTTGTTTAAAAAACTCCAAAAATTCTCTCCAAAGATATTTGATGCGTCTTTTTGAATTTGTTCTTCTGTAACTTGATAACCCATATCGTACAGTTCACTGTATTTATTCACCAAGACCTCTGAAATTACAGTTCTTGAGTGTACCCATTTACTGATAAGTTGTTCTAGAACACGACAATCTGAATGCTGAGCTATAAAAGATGTTCCGAGCCATTCTAGTCTTATCCTTGTTATAAAATCAATCAGAGCGGGCGAATTAAGAAACCACCAACAACCAAAAACCATTAGATTCCTAAACTTTCTAGCTGTTATAACAAGTTCATGTTGATTCTCAAGGGATAGTATAGTAACTAAGAACTTGTTTTTAGTATATTTTAAACATAGTCTTTCCAATTCTTTTATTTCCGCCTTACCTACTGAATCTCCTGCTAAACGCAAGTCAGGATTCACTTGACGTTTTACCCCTATCATAAGTGTAAAAGGTATATTCTTCAACCTACACACTGGTAAAATACACTCTTCAATGATCCTCGCCCCTATTGTTCCGTCAAAAAAAGTAAAATTTGGTGTTACTGACACTCCACAATATAAAGCGTCCATTTTTTCTATCCATTCGAGAAGGAACCTTTTAATTTCATCAATAGTCCCTTCAGATAAATCGCTGTCCACCTTATAACCAATTCCTCTGAGCAGCAATACAGCTTCCTCCCAATTGTTTAACAGCCTATCCACACGAAGAGCAGCCTTAAAACGATTATCCTTTTTATATCCGTTTTCCCACACAGCATGTTCAGCTTTATCTAAAGGGTCATTAGTCATAACAACACACTTGATACCAGCGACTTCTAAAACATGATCTATATGGGCTGAAAGTGTTCTAGACTCAAAATAATCCCTATAATAGTTCAAATTTTTTATGTTAACATCCAAACCCAGTCTGTTAAATATTGTAATAACCGATCGGGCAGATTCGCTCAATGGTGTCTTTCTTACAAATAAAGTATCCCATATACATTCTGCTTGCTGCGCCTTACCCATTGAATAGAAGCTATCGTAACCCATTTCAATATGCCGCATTGCTTCCGACACAAGATAATGATAAGTCAGCAATTCATCAATTCCATACAACAGCAGACTTCCAAAGCACTCAGAATATAAATGAGTATGGATATCTGTTATTGGAATAGAATTAACTACTTTATTTACAGCATCAACTAAGTACCGCCTATCAACTAAATCTATCATTGCTACCTTTCCGTCCTTCCCGAACAGTATCATGTATAATTCACTTTCACCACAATGATACTCCTAAAACAATTATAAGTATTCATATATATTGCCAATATCACTGTAAAGCTCATCGAAAACTTGGCTAAAGAATGCCTTGTTACATTTATCATTCCATTTAGTTACTACAAATCACTTTAAAAAAAGCAAATTGATAGCCATTTCAAAAAATTCTATTTATATTTTATACACTGCAAGGTATGTTATACGCTTAGAAGCTGTAAAGCTTCTGTTAAGGGCTATGCAGCATAAATATTGTATAAATATTTTTTGAAATGGCCTTAATAAATATGGTTCTAATTTATCTATATTTGATTGCAGACTATCAATTTTTAAGCTTATAATAGAAACAATTAATTATCTAGTTAATGGAAGCTTATCTATAATTCCCAAAATATACTGTCTCAAGCAACCAAAATCTAAGGAATCAACATCACCATTTAAGTCTAAATCTGCAGCCTTTTTCCCATTTTCATAAGGGAACTCGTTTATAATTCCAATTAAATACTGTCTTAAAACCCCAAAATCTAATGAGGTTACATCTCCATCTCCATCTAAATCACCATAAACAAAGTCAGGCTTTGAAGTTGGTGTAGGTGTAGGTACAGGTGTAGGCGTACTTGTAGGTTGACTATTGGCTGATTTAAACTTCCACCAACTGAAATTTAGTAAATAATCGCCTGAACCTGTAAATCTAAAGAATACATCCTGAACCCCTGTTGCACCAGAGATTGAACAAGTTTTAGTTGTATACTTCTGCCAATCGCCTGTTCCCTCTACTTCACAAGTTCCAACTAGTTTTCCCGTCGGACTTCCTAGCCTAATTTCAATATTTCCGCCATTCAATGCACTTGCTACCCTAGCTTCAAATTCCGTTGCACCGTCTTTAAAATCTACTCCTTTAACTTGAATCCAGTCACCATCTTGTAAGAACCCTACATTACGTCCACCTTCACTGCATTCTTCAGTCTCAATACCGGACTCTTTATGCATAGTTACAGCTAAATTCTTAACATATGGGTCTACATATTTGAGTTGCTCTAAACCGTCTACTGTCGGAACTACCTGCTTGATAGTGCCGTCAGAGTTATAAAACATCTGATCAATAGCTACATTTCTTTGATAATTAGTCTCTTCTCTACGCTGTTTTGCTAAATTCCTATTATGATAAACAACATACCAATTACCGTTAAATTCTATAGTAGTGGCGTGATTATTATTATTATCATTGTCAGGGGGCTGTGGCAATATAACTCCCTTATAAGTATAACCGGATGTAGGCTTGTCACTAATCATATATTCAATCTTAGATGCTCCTTGAGAAAAATCACTGGCATATGAAAAATAATACTTGCCCTTGTACTTGTGAACCCATGCAGCTTCAAAAAAGCGCGGAGCAGTCATTGTAGTAGCAGAACCTACAGTGCTTATCATATCGTTACCTAACTTGATAACTCTAATGTTGCTTTCTCCGTTTCCTCCAAAATACATGTATGCCTGTCCATCATCATCAACGAAAATACCCGGATCAAACAACCACATATTAGTTGCAGGCTGCACTCCTGGAGTATTCATAGTTACCAAAGCGCTTGAAAGTGGATCCTTGAAAGGACCTGTAGGACTATCACTTACTGCCACACCGATGCCATTTCCTCCATTACCGTAATACAAATAAAACTTATCATTACGGTGTACAATTGAAGGTGCCCAACAAACACTAGCCCATTTGGAATCGTTTTTAGCATTAAAAACCTCACCGTGGTCGGTCCAGTTCTTCATATCATCCGTTGAAATACAAGTAATATCGGGTATATTATAGGTTGTCTGACCTGCTTTAAGATCTGAATCATGTGAAGCATACACATAAAGCCTGCCATTATATACTACTGCTGTTGGGTCTGCGGTATATCGTTGAGAAAAAATCGGATAATCTGCCAAACCTTCGTTTGGACATAGTGTCAGCAAAATACTACTGATAAACACAACTGCCCAAAACTTTTTCAAAAACTTCTTGATCATTAATACCCACTCCTTCAAAATAAAATTATATTTACCTTGAGTCGCTATTATAAATGCGTTACTCAATATCAAACCACTTTTATCTATTTTTTATATTGCTGGTCCTTAATAGTTCTCAAGCATTATACATCATATATTAACATTATAGCACAAAGTTTTTGCCAATTTCTTGTCTTATATTGCTTGTAAACATGCAAAAATTGCTATATTATTATAAGTAAGAACTATATTTTTTTAGGAGTGGTAATATGAGACTTCCAATTCAAGACTTCACTTTCAGGCAGAACATGGAAGCCAATGATTTTGAGTTTTTTTATTATAAAGACAATCTTCCTATTGAAGTTGATTTTCACAATCACAGTTTCTATGAAATTTATTTATTTTTATCCGGCAACGTCACATATGTTATAGAAGGCAAAGCATATAAATTAAGACCTAAAGACATCTTAATTATTAATAACCAGGAGATCCATAAGGCTATTATTAAAGATGGCGTACCTTATGAAAGAGTTGTAATCTGGATTAATCCCACCTTTATGAAAAACCTCTGCAGTGAGAAATCAAACCTGCTTTCCATCTTTGATGCTTCATCTAACAAACTTAATCTTATAAGACCTGCCCCTGATATAAGTGAGGAAATTTACAGAATAGCTGAAAATCTTGGAATAGCTTGTGTCAGTTCAGATTTTGGAAACGACCTTTTAAAGCAGGCATATTTTATAGAACTGCTTGTTTATTTAAACCGCATCAGCAAAAATCCTACTCACGAAAAAAACATTTCCGGTGTAACCTATAACGATAAAATCTCTAAGATCATTGATTATATAAATGAAAACCTTAGCAAAGATATGTCTCTTCAAGCACTTTCCTCAAAGTTTTATTTAAGTAAGTACCACCTCCTTAGAGAATTTAAAAAGAATACCGGTTACACCATACATAGGTATACACAGCAAAAAAGACTTATTATGGCAAGGGAACTTTTGAGGGAAAACAAACAAATTACTGAAGTTTGTAACCTGTGCGGATTTGGTGACTATTCAAACTTTATCAGAGCCTTTAAAAAAGAGTTTGGAATGTCTCCGAAAAAATATTTTAAAAAAAATTAATCATCCTTTCCAATAAGTTTCGAACTGCATATTTTCCTATTATCATTTCTTTTACATAGCCTTCTACTTTTTCACCTAAACCTACGGAATATAAGTCTAAACCGAAAACCTTTTTATTTGACAAAATAGGTTGTAAGTTGTCCCCGACGGAATTTGGATTTCCAAATTCAAGCCTTTCAATATGTGTTTTTAGCTCTTCCATCATAGGGTCAGGGCTTAAATCCATACTTTCTCCTTTATCATCTAGTCCCATCAAATATCTGCACCATCCTGCTATAACCAAAGGGATATACAAAAGCTTTTTAACTTCAAATTGCGGGTTTTCGTAATATGCCTTTATAGTTTCACCAAACCTTACCGGGATCTTTTGTGATGTATCCGTTGCAATTCTTTGTGGTGTATCGGGAATATACGGGTTTGGGAATCTTACATTTAATACTTCATCAATAAAATCATCGGGATTAAGTATCATGGGATCAGAAACAACGGGAAGACCTTCAACACGCCCAATTTTCTCCACTAGCTTTTTTAAATGTAAATCCTTCATTTCCTCTGCTATGGATTGATATCCTAAAAGACATCCAAAAATAGCAAGGGCTGTATGCAATGGATTTAAGCATGTACTAACCTTCATTTTTTCAGCTAAATTTACAGTATCCCTGTCCGCAAAAAGAACCCCAGCTTTCTCCAGTGGCATTCGGCCATTCGGGAAGTTATCCTCTATCACAAGGTACTCGGCTGTTTCAGTATTCACAAAAGGGGCTATGAAGGTTTTTTTGTCGGTACACAAAATTTCCGTACTTTCAAAACCGAGCTTACTTAATTCAGACCTAACCTTTTCCGAAGGTCTTGGGGTGATTTTATCTATCATTGTTAAGGGGAAAGAAACCTTGGCTGGGTTATTTAGATACTCTAAAAACTCTGCCTCTACCATATCTCTTTCCACCCACTCCTTAGCAATAGTCCGAACTGAGTTCCCCAATATATCTCCATTTTTTGAGCAATTATCCATACTTACGAAAGCAATGGGAAGTTCTCCCTCTAGATATCTGATATATAACAGTGAAGCAACCTTTGAAATTATATGCCTTGTTTGTTCTGGTCCATTTTCTATATCATTTTTCACATCAGGATAGTAATTGCCTGATATATCCTTTAAGGCATAGCCTTTTTCTGTAATGGTGAAACTGACCATTTGAAGTGAAGGTTTTGTAAATATTTCCTTTAACCTGTCCCATTCAACCTTTGTTGATGGTTCTATAGCGAGGCATTCTGCAACACTTCCCACTACTTTCTTTTTAAGACTACCGTCAGAGTTCATGTAAATAAGTAGTCCTAAATTATCATATTCTTTATATACCTTTTCGACTATCTCTAGGTCATAGGTCTCAACTGCAATAATTCCGGTATCTGTAATTTGTTTATTTAGCAAAGTATCTGGTATTACAGCAATAAAACTTTTGAATAAATTTCCTGCACCAAAGTGTACCCAAGAGGGGGTGTTTTTTGTTTTGCTAACCATTTTGTCTATATCATATTTCGGTAATTCTATGTTGGCATTTTCCCACCATGAATTATTTAGTAGTGATTTTCTGTTTAATTTCATTTTATGATCGCCATCCTTCTTAATGTGTACTATTGTAATGTAATTGAGTCTATATAAATAGAACCACTATCAGTTTTATCAAAAATCAAAGTAATGGACTCGATATGCTCCAAATTGAGATTCTTAAACATGCTTAGTGGCAGGTTGATGCTTGAAATAGGCGATGCAGTCGACCAATAGGTTAAATCCTGGTCCATTAAAGGAGTATGACCAATTTTGCCGGGTGTATATCGTAAAGCATTCAGGTCCTCGGACAAAACAATTCTTGCTATGTTGCCTGTAGCATCCTTTAATTCCACGGTAAACTGTTGTGAGGCATCCCTCTTGTTCAATTCGTCCGCGGAGTCAATAACCATATTCAGAGTTAATGCATCATGCTTGCTAAAATCTTGTACCTTTGGAGAAAGAATCACTCGGCTGTTTCTATCGGTCCATTTTATATTTATTAAGGGTCTGATATTATAAGGCTCTATGCCAGAAGTTATCGTATCAATCAATATTTTATCCAGCTTAAAAAACCATGAATCTATGGTAGCTTCCACGACGGCCCCTTCTGCTTGAAAATCTTCCGTCGTTGTTACATCTACCAATTCAAGGCTTTTACTGGTTTGATACATGGTTTTAACGTCAAAACCATACATCTTATTAGGTTGTGGTGAATTTGCATTGATAAAGTTATCATGATTACCTAAAAGTACAGCGTTAAAAAAGCCTACTGCATAACTGGCTAAAAAGCTTTCCTGCTGTTCCCTCGTCAGCTGGTCATCAACGTTTTCGAATCTTGACATCCATGAATCATTTAATTGAATGTTCCTGTTAAAATAATTGTGGTTAGCTTTCATAAGTAATGTAACAAAATGCAAACCCTTACTTTGTGCATTTAACATGCTATACATATTATACCCATCAAATTGAACATCCCCATCATATTCAGAAACGATAATAGCCATATCGATATCAGGCATTTCCCTTTCAAATAGGGATGTAGGTGCAATAGAAAGCAAGGCCTTGACATTAATACCTCTGTTTGACTGGTCATCAGCAATATCGAAAATAGTTTCTCCTCCCCTAGAATGACCTACTAAGGCAAGCTTATCAAAATTAATTTTACCTTTTAAATTTGCTTGGTATCCCGGATTATTTCCTTCATTGGCTCGAATTAAGTTTTCAATATGGTCATTTGCTACGGGAAGGGATTTTTCATTGTCATCATTGTCTCCATACTTCCATATATATGGTTTGCTCATATCCATAGATACAGCTATATAACCGTTTTCAGCCAAGTTCTTTACTAAGTAGTCAAAGCCAGTATCAAATCTCTTGCTTTCGTCATCATTTGAATGGGAACCATGGCTGATAAGGATTATGGGAAAAGGTCCCTCGCCCTCGGGCACACCAATAATTCCTTTAATATTGTAAGGCATAATCTTGCCAGCCTTAGACAAATACTCTTTTTTTCCGAGATCAAACTCTGTTACTTCAGCCTGGTATTTATTGCCTCCGGTCATTATTAAATTATAGAGGTCTAAATTGTAGATATCTAAATTGCTGGTAGGTTTTATTGTCTGCTGAGGTTTTGTTGTTTCGTGAGACTTATCTATGACTTTCTCTGTTGAGCAACCAACAAAAATAAGTACTAAAAAAACAAGTGCCATCAATGTCTTTTTCATATGTTCTCCTTATCGCTTCAAAGTATATTTTATTAGTGCCCTCGTAACGGTAAAAATAAGATTTTTATAAATTCTTATGCTTTAAAAAAATCCTTCGGCAGATAAAATTTTTGATTATTAATTACAATTTCTTGTGTTTCATATTCTAAACTGGTAGATTCCTTAATTTCACTAATCTCTTTATTTAATTGTTCCATTTTCATATCCAGTTGCCTAACAGTTATAGCTGCATCCATTAGTTCATTCCTCAATTTTTCTGGAACTTCTTTATTACATTTGTAATAAATTTTGTGTTCTAAACTTGCCCAAAAATCCATTCCAATGGTACGAATTTGAGCTTCTACCCGGACCTTCTCTGTCCTATCCGACAAGAAAACAGGTACTTCCATAATTAGGTGCAAACTTTGATAGCCATTAGGTTTTGGGTTCTTTATATAATCCTTGCATTCAATAATTCTCATATTTTCTTGTTTTTGAAGCATTTCACTTACTTTATAAATATCTGAGGTAAATGAGCAAATAATGCGAATCCCTGCTATGTCATTAATATTTTCTCTTATTGAAGGTAATGATAATTCACACCCTTTTTTTCGAACTTTTTTCAAAATGCTTTCAGGAGACTTTATACGAGATGCCACATGTTCAATAGGATTATAGTCATGCACATATTGAAACTCCTGCTTAAGTATCTCTATTTTTGTTTTAATTTCGTCTAAACCAAATTTATACACCATTAAAAATCTTGTAATCTGTGCTTTAAACTTCTTTAAGTCATTCGTAGTTGTTGTCTCCATCTTATACATCTTCACCCTTCCTGAATATATTTCATTCCGCCAACGCAATAGAAATTCTTCGGTTGGATATAATTATGACTGATTCATAATTAAGCCTATCAGAAAGTCTATCTAAATCCCAATTTCTAAACTATTCATATATGCAACAGCCTTAACACATTTCTATTATACCATAATTGCGATGAGCCTCATACTTGAATCTCACCTAAATATTTTTTGCAAAAACAATTCTATTCTAACTCAAAGGCACCAGTATACAATTGATAATATTGACCTTTCTTGGCTATCAGTTCTTCATGATCGCCTCGTTCAATGATTCTTCCATGTTCTAATACTATTATAACATCGGAGTTTTTAACTGTGGACAGGCGGTGAGCAATTACAAATACTGTTCTGCCTTCCATTAAAGCATCCATACCTCGCTGTACAATGGATTCTGTTCTTGTATCAATGGAGGAGGTTGCTTCATCTAAAATCATAACCGGAGGATTAGCAACTGCTGCTCTGGCTATAGAAATTAACTGTCTCTGACCTTGAGATAGATTTGAACCATTCTCAGTAATCATTGTCTTATAACCATCGGGCAAACGACGAATAAAATCATCGGCACCCGAAAGCTTTGCAGCTTCAATACATTCTTCATCGGATGCCTTCAGCTTACCGTAACGAATGTTGTCCATAACAGTACCAGTAAAGAGGTTGGTATCCTGAAGTACCATACCGATGGCACGACGAAGATCGGCTTTCTTAATTTTGTTTATATTGATACCGTCATAACGGATTTTACCATCGGCAATATCATAAAAACGATTAAGTAAGTTTGTTATTGTAGTTTTGCCCGCACCTGTTGCACCAACAAATGCTACTTTTTGTCCAGGCTTTGCATAAAGACTGATATCATGTAAAATGGTTTTTCCTGATTCATATTCGAAATCAACCTCATGCAATCTAACATCACCGGTTAATTTAGTATATGTTACAGTTCCATCACTACTGTGAGGATGCTTCCAAGCCCAGATTCCTGTTCTCTCTTTACATTCTATTAACCGGCCATTTTTCTCGCGAGCATTTACTAAGGTAACATACCCGTTATCCTGTTCCGGCTTTTCATCAATCAAATCATAGATTCGCTGTGCACCAGCAAGCCCCATAACAACAGCATTTACCTGCTGGGATACCTGATTAATATTACCAACAAACTGCCTTGTCATGTTAAGAAACGGAACAACAATACTTATTCCCATAGCAAGCCCTGAGAGACTCAAATTAGGTGCTCCACTAATCAACAAAATGCCCCCGGTAATAGCAACACAAACATATAATACGTTTCCAATATTATTTAATATAGGTCCTAAAATATTAGCATATCGATTAGCTTTGCTTGCATCGATAAATAAAGCTTCATTAAGTTTATCAAAATCAGCTTTGCTTTCATTCTCGTGACAGAATACTTTTATCACTTTTTGTCCATTCATCATTTCTTCTGTAAATCCTTCTAGATGACCAAGGGCTTTCTGCTGCTTAACAAAGTACCTAGCAGACCCCCCACCCACTCTTTTTGTAACAAAAAGCATTGCTATTGTACCAATTAATATAACAAGGGTTAGCCACACACAGTAATAAACCATTATTCCAAATACAGTCAACACCGAGACACTTGACATTAGAAGCTGCGGAAAACTCTGTGAAACCATTTGCCGCAATGTATCAATGTCATTTGTATAAAAGCTCATGATATCACCATGGTTGTGAGTATCCACATACTTAATAGGAAGTACTTGCATTCTGCTAAACATTTTTGCACGAAATTTCTTCAAAGTGCCCTGGGTAATAATTGCCATCATCTGATTATATGCAATACCACTAAGAATGGATAGTGTGTAAAACACCACCAATATTGAAACAAAATTTAGTATTTTTCCTCCTACAGCATTCCAGTTGCCAGATTGCCAACTCTTCTCTATAAGTGCAATCACATTTTGCATAAATACAGCAGGAATAGAACTAATAGTTGCATTGAACAATATGCACACAATGACAACCGGGAACATAACCGGATAAAACTCAAATATATTTTTGAACAAGCGACGGATGACGGATTTTTTATTGTTAATACTATTTTTTTTCACTCTAAGCACCTGCCTTATTTTGAGAAATATATATTTCTCTGTAAATTGCATTTTCAGCTAATAATTGTTCATGAGTTCCCATTCCATTGATGGAACCTCCCTCCATTACAATAATTCTATCTGCATCTTCAACAGAAGCTGTTCTCTGAGCAATAATTATCTTGCTTGTCTCCGGCATATAATCCCTAAGAGCCTTACGGATCTTAGCATCTGTCCTAGTATCCACTGCACTGGTGGAATCGTCTAGAATCAATATCTTGGGCTTCTTAAGCAATGCTCTTGCAATGCAAAGCCTTTGCTTTTGTCCTCCGGAAACATTGCTTCCGCCCTGCTCAATATAGGTGTCATATCCCTTAGGAAATTGCCGGATAAATTCATCGGCACAAGCGAGTTTACAAGCCTGCACTAACTCTTCATCGGTAGCATCTTTGTTTCCCCAACGCAGATTTTCCTTAATGGTTCCAGAAAACAAAATATTCTTCTGTAACACGACAGCAACCTGATTACGCAAGGCATCCAAATGATAATTACGTACATCTATGCCCCCTACTTCCACAACACCTTCGGTTGCATCATACAAACGTGGGATTAACTGAATAAGGGATGATTTTGAAGAGCCCGTGCCACCGATAATTCCAATGGTTTCGCCGGAATTAATTTTTAAATTTATATTAGCTAATGCCATTCTCTCCGCCTTTTCGGAATACTTAAAACTTACATTCTCAAAGGAAATCGAGCCATCCTTTACCGTATAAATCGGATTATCAGGATTTATCAATGTACTGTTTTCACGAATTACTTCTACAATACGCTTAGCAGATTCACTGGCAATAGTAATCATTACAAACACCATCGAAAGCATCATCAGGCTATTAAGAATCATAAAATTATATGTTAATATGGCAGAAAATTGCCCGATATCAAATACCAACCCACGACTGGTAATAATGGTATAAGAACCAAAGGACAGAACGAAAACCATAACTATATACATGCAAAACTGCATTAAAGGTCCATTAAAAGCCAAGATACGTTCAGCTCTTGTAAAGTCTGCACATACATCCTCGGCTGCTATATCAAATTTCTTCTGTTCATAATCTTCACGAACAAAAGATTTCACCACACGCATACCTTTAATATTTTCTTGAACGGATCTGTTTAAGGCATCATATTTTTTGAAAACCTTCCTAAATAACGGTAATGCTTTGTAGATTACAACACCAAGTCCAATGGCAAGCACGGGTACAACAACTAGGAAAACCCATGCCATGCGTCCACCCATTACAAAGGCCATCACAAAGGCGAAGATTAACATTAAAGGTGCACGAATTGCAACTCTTATTAGCATCATATAAGCATTCTGTACATTTGTAACATCGGTGGTCATACGAGTAATCAATGAAGAGGTCATAAATTTATCGATGTTTTCAAAGGAATAATTCTGAATGCTATAGAACATATCCTTTCTTAAATTCTTTGCAAATCCGCAAGACGCTGTGGCACAGGTTGTGCCTGCAATTGCACAAAACATTAATGATAAAAATGCCATGATAATCAAAATACCCCCATATTCAAGGATTGTACTTAATTCACAACCACCTTTAATTTCGTTAACCAAAATTGCGATTACAAAGGGTATTATACATTCTATTACTACCTCTAGACTTATTAGTATCGGAGTTATTATTGATGCTTTTTTGTACTCCCGGACGCTTCGAGCCAGTTCTTTAATCATATTACATCAGTCCCTTCCATAAAAAAGGAGTATTGTTCATCAACTAGACTTACGTGATAAACACTACTCGTTCTCTGCCTTTGCAACAATTCTTATAATAAGTAGACTTTTTGAATATTTATTCTACATAATTTCACGACCTTCGAAAGAAGTGAAAAAAATATGTTGCTACTATGGATCCATAGTAGCAAACAAACATTATTAGAATATTCTATCAAAATCCATCTACATTGTCAAAGAGTATTTTTCTCCTTGGGAATCCCAGCCTCTAAAACGTCTTTATATAAACTCCTCAACAGCAATGAATACTTAATTTTCTATGTAAAACTCAAAACAAAAAATCCTTCCTTGCTTGACCAGGAACGTTCCTTTTTTATTCTGCTGCCTTAAAATTATATATCGGTTTAATTATATTAGTAATTTCAACAGTATCTTGAATATTTCTTACTATTTCATCCATAGGCTTATAGGCTAGAGCACATTCGTCTATGGTGAATCTGTTGACAGTTGACGAATATATACCTTCCATAGACTTTTCAAATTCTTCAAGGCTTATTACTTCCTTTGCCTTTTTCCTGCTCATTAGCCTCCCTGCACCATGAGGAGCCGAGTAATTCCAATCCTTATTGCCCTTTCCAATGCAGATTAAGCTTCCGTCCCTCATATTTATCGGTATTAAGACTCTCTCTCCACTACGAGCGGAAATTGCACCTTTTCTTAAAATCATATTATTGAGGTCAATATAATTATGGACTGTAGTAAACTGCTCAAGAACTTCGAATTCCATCCTCTTCACAATCTCATCAACAATAGCCTTACGGTTTAGCACAGCAAACTTCTGTACAATCTTCATATCATTCAGATAGTCGGTATAATTTTTACCCTCAACATAGGCCAACTGCTTGTTAAGCTTCAAAGTTTTTACCTTCTTGATTTCCTGTTGAATCTCTTTTTCACGCTTCTGAGCCTTTAACTCCTTAACAATCTTTGAAATATATTCACTATTCTTAACTAATTCCTTATATCCAAGCTCCTGATACGTTTCTGCAACCTGCTTTCCAAGGTGTCTGCTTCCTGAATGTACTACAAGATATAATTGTCCAGATTCGTCTTTGTTCACCTCAATAAAATGGTTACCCCCACCTAATGTGCCAATACTGAGCTTAGCCCTGTCTATGCTAACATTTTTTTTGCACACAAGATTGGCAAATTCAACATTATCTACATAGGGGTGTTGCTTTTTTCTAATGTCAAAGCCAGAAGGTATATATTCATGAATAATCCTATCTAGCTTTTCTAAATCTATATCTTTACTTTTTAGTTTTATCGTTTCCATACCACAGCCAATATCAACTCCAACAAGATTCGGAACTACCTTTCCAGAAATCGTCATAGTTGTTCCAATTGTACAACCCGCACCCGCATGAGTATCAGGCATAATCCTTATAACGCTGTCCTTGACAAACTCCTGATTGCAAAGCTCTATAATCTGAGCCATTGCAGTCTCCTCCACGTTATCTGTAAAAACTTTTGCTGTATTATACTTGCCTCTAATTTCTATCATAACCTCACCTATTTCTTTCCTCTTTCACTTCTTTTGAAAAAGGCATAATAAAGAGAGTGGCAAAATCCTCAATATTAGACTTAACCACTCTCTTCTAGTAAACGCTTTTATTATAAAACCTTATATGAACTGAACATTTCGCTTTGCTACGTTGCTAGCAATGCGTCCTAGCACAATCACTTATCGCATTTATATAATAGAGGATTAAGCCAATGTATGCATATATTTATATATGGCTGTACTGTCAATTCAATTGCAATATTATTTTGCTCAAAGTTATAACTTCGCAGATAATACATTGTAATCCTCCTTTCTCAAAATCAATACCAAATACTCTTTATTTCTGCTGTAAGTTGTTTTTAATACAACAACGTTTTTTTGAGTATAGTGTATCTATGATAACACAGGTAAATTTGTCCCGTCAAGCAATATCTCAATTGATTCAAATTATATAAATTGCAAGTTAAAGTGACGGTAAAATTGTGGTAAAATTGTATAATGCAAACATCGTCACTATTTTTCGGGATGTCAAGGGCGAGCATAGCTCGTTCATCGGAGGCAAAGCCGAAGACCCT
>JAAYPF010000213.1 GCA_012519925.1 Clostridiaceae bacterium | reverse complement strand
TATTACCTGTATTGCCTGTATTACCTGTATCGCTATTTCCTTCAAATACGAAAGAGTCAACATTTACAGGTCCATTGAAGCAAAGGTATAGATCTTTTTCACCCGAGGCATCGCTAATGGTAGTTGATAATTCTTTATAAGAATCCCATCCTCCGGTGGATTCTACATTTAATGAACCTATAAGAGTACCAGTTGGACTTCCCAATCTTAATTGAATGGTTGTGCTACCGTCACCGCCATAGGCAACACGAGCTTTGAAGGAAGTTGCTCCCGAACCGAAGTTTGTCTTGTTAAACACAAGATGATCACCGTTTTCAATGTAGCCCACACCACTTCCAGCGTTACCAATACCTATTTTTTCAAGTGTTGAGGAATTAGTAGTGTTATATTCCTCTGCTTGTAATGTAGTAAAGGCACTTCTCTCAGTTACAGGTGTACCAGTGTTGCCACCATTGCCACCGTTGTTTCCGGAACCTTGGCCGCCAATACTAATATTCATTTTTGTCATATCAGCTCTACCACTACTTTGGTATCCTTCTACAACCATAGCAACTTCATATAATCTACCCATTCTCATGCCTCTATCTTCCCAAGCTTTAAAGTGCTCATGTACAGATATGGTTCCGCTTGTACGCTTAGTTGTACGAACACTCCAATACTGTTGGAAAGTTGTATCGCCTTCTATAG
The DNA here is from genome assembly GCA_012519925.1 of Clostridiaceae bacterium. Taxonomy (GTDB): domain Bacteria; phylum Bacillota; class Clostridia; order Acetivibrionales; family Acetivibrionaceae; genus Acetivibrio. The sequence goes on along the minus strand of JAAYPF010000213.1, from coordinate 1,205 downwards.
AAGGTTGATTATATCTGGTTGTTTCATAAATTTCATATGTACCACCATCAACGTTAATATAAGCTTTTACATTATTGCTTCCTGGTGGTTTCCAAGTACCGTAGCTCTCTATAATGTAGTATTCTACAAGAGGTCCTTGGGTCCAACCATAAACGGAAAGATAGGAGTTTCCACTTGGTTGATAATTACAAGCATAATCTATTACTATATTTCCATATTGCTGATATGTTTTAGTCGAGTCAAGTTTTTTACCAGTACGGAATAAAATATTATTGATATTATTCCAAGAACAATTAAAGGTTCCACCGCCTGTAAGAGTCATAGTACCATTACCGTAATCTTTCCAGTATTCATAGTCATAACCGTCAAAATTACCTGTTGAATTGGAAGTAAGAGTCATTGCTTGCACGCTTAGAGGGAACATACATAACAAAAAGGTTAAACATACGATCGTCGATAAAACTACTTTTAATCTTTGTTTCATTCTTCCATTCTCCTTCCTTTTTACCTAATAAGTTTTGTACTTCTGTCCTTCCTATGCTGTGAAAATTAAAACATTAAAAATTTTATCTATTTCTTTTTATAAATCTAAGTAACCATAAACTGTCTCTTTGTAGTTGAAATTTGGGTTTGTTTTATTACAGCACGTAAAAGTTGAAAGTCTTATGAAGTAAACAATATAAGACAGCTTTTTTAGAAAAATTAATTTGTATGGTTATCTTTAGTGGAATTAATGCTTTTAGAGGTTTACTATGGAGAAGAAAATTTAACGAAAAAAGTAAGTTTACATAATATTGTAAGTACTTACTAAAAATTTGTCAATAACCTAATTGATGTGTTAAGAAAATATTAAAATTCTGCACACATTAATAATAGATTACATAGATGTACATAAAATAATGGCTTTCGTTTCAAAAGAAAAATTTAAGAGTAGAATTAATAGCTATAATTACGTCATAATGATGGGTTCTTACTAAAAGATGTTTTGAATATAATATTTCGATTTAAGATAATAAATAAGAGTAATATTCATATTAATATTTTAATATAAAAAGAGGTGTTTTGTCAATATCAAAGATTTTTTTGAGTTTCCCCATTTTTCAATATATTTTAATATAAGACTAAGTATATATAGTCACTTACAATATTGTTGTGCTTGATAGTCCAGTTTGGCTGTGGTCATGAAAGGCTACGGAATTCTACGC
>JAAYPF010000212.1 GCA_012519925.1 Clostridiaceae bacterium | reverse complement strand
TAAGGAAGGTGTTAGATACCTCCTAGAAAAACCACCTCCATCACAACAACTTGATATTTTCAAAGCCTTTAAGCTCAAAGATCCCTCAGTTTTTTGTTACTAAATTTGGGGAAACTCAAAATTTAATTTATTACCTTTATTTATATAAAAACGTCAATATAGCTCTATTCGCAGGATTTTTTAAGATTTCTGAAGCATTATAAATTAATATATTTGCTATTATATAGAGGATAAAAACACGGCAAAAATACTTATTGTTGAAGACGATAAAAGCATCGTGACCAATTTAACTGAATATTTATCTAGTGAAGGTTTTGAAGTGGAATCAGTGGCAGGTCAGAGTGATGCTATTGAAAAAATTAATCAAAGCAAATACCATTTGATTTTGCTGGATATATCTTTACGTGATGGGAATGGCTTTGCTGTTTGTGCTGCAGTCAAAGCAAATATTGATACTCCGGTTATTTTTTTACTGCTTCCGATGACGAATACAGTGTTGTGACTGGTCTTGATATGGGTGCATATGATTGTACTATTAGCTCAAAATCCAGACAAGGTCTTTAGCAACGAGGAGTTGTTCTCAACTATATGGGGTATTGAAAGCTTAGGAGATGTTAGAACAGTAATGGTGCATATAAGTAATATTAGGAAGAAAATCGAAGAAAATCCGAGAAACCCTGTCTTTATTCAAACTGTAAAAGGTGTTGGCTATAGATTTATTGGAACATAAAAAGGATCTGTTACATTATTCCTTAAATACCGTAATTCAATGATCGTAATAAAGTCTACGGATTAATTCCGCAGACTTTATCTTCTCTTTTTACGATATTTGCTCAAGATTTCTTTCAACTTGAGTAAATCATCTTCTTTGCCTTCAAAAACCCTCTTAGGTATCACATGGAATAATTGTGTTGTCACATACAACAAAATCACACTTTTAGTCTCATCTATTTTTACTAGCTTTGCAAATTCCATATGCGACATGCCTGATGGGTGGTCAATCGAATAATAATCTTTGTAAATGATGTACTTTATGGGCTTTTGAATCAATGGATCATTGTTGTATCCTTTGTTTGCCATTACAAAAAGCATTATCGGCATTAGGAATACTAAAACAATTCCTATTAACATAAATATCAACCTTGGGCTGTCAATTTCAAAATTTATCACATTGATGATAATAAAAAACAAACCAATAAGTGTTGTAATTATTCCCATAGGCTTCGTATAGAGCAGTGTAAAATACGCAACTAACAGCTCCCTTTTCTCTAAAGTAAATTCAAAGATAAGCTCTGGCTCTTCACCAAAATTTCCCTTATTGTTTTCTTCCACGATATGGCTTTCATTCTTAAATTCCACTTCACCATAATCTGGGGAAAAGTTTTTAAACTTATAGTTTTTAAGTTTTAGCTTCTTCTTTGGTAGACAATCTTTAAAAATGATTCTTAGATCTTCTATTTCTTCTTGAGATTGAAAGCATCGTTTTGGAATAACAGTCACTTTCAGAGGAGACAGATATAGAAGAAAAAACCTTCTTGTTTCTCTAATTTTGTATACTTCTTCCCACAATAAGCTACTTATTCCTTCAGCTGAATATATTTTGTAGTTATCTCTAGAAAACTCCAGGCAATTAATACTCTGCAAAAGTTTACTTTTCATAAAACTGTTCCTAGATACCAAATAATCAACTAGCAATGGTAAAAATTCAATTGCACAAACAATCAATATTATCAATAAATACGTCGGTAGAATGTTTAATAGTGAATAAATATCCAAAATACATAGAAAGACTATACCAGGTAAACTAATAATCATAAAAATAAGCCAAAGAACTCCAGTTAACAAGAGCAGTTTACCACCTATTCCACTATATGTTTTAGCAAAACTATACTCCTTAATGTCCTTCAGCCTGTATTTAATATTTATTTTAACAGTATCCTTCATTGTCGAATCCAAAAACACTCCCCCTAGCAGTATATTCCATTATCCGATAACATTTTAACATAACAAATTCATAAATACAACTTTTCCCACTTTATAGCCTTTGTTCAGCTGATGGATTCTAACAAAAGAGGCTGCTACACCAATTATAAGTGTATCAGCCCCTCTATAATCATTCAACTAAATGCCCTAAAACTAAATCCTTCTTACCATCCGAGAACTTCAATCATTTTATTTGCATATCTCTTACCTAATTCTACTGTTGAGTCATGATTGAAATGAAGTCCCCATACATCTGATGGATCACCAGACAAACCACTTGCTGAAATAACATAACAATTATTAATCATTGATGGTAATCTATTTATCTGAGTGTTGTGACCTGCACAGCTTCCGCTGTATAGCAATTCGCCAGCAAGAACAGGAACATCACCTAAGCCCAAATCTTTCTTAAGGTCACTAATCAAAGTACTTACTTTATTTGGCCAATCGGATTGTCCGTTATTGGATTCTCCTTGGTGTAAAAGAATACCTTCAATAACTCCACCTCTTTGTTGTGCTGATTTTGCACGGCTGACAATCCAGTTATATTTGCTTCCTCCATTTTTCATAAAGGTCTCAATCTTTTCACCGCTTATAGCACATGGAATCAAGCCAATCGTATCATTTTCAGGGAGTCTATTTATTAGAGTCTTAGCAAACCAGTCACCAGGACCTATTGCACCTTGGAATGCTTCATGCAATGGTGGAACAGCTACGCCCCATTGATTATTGTCATAACCTAATGAAAGTATGCGTGGATTTGTCACCTTATCGGAAGACTCTGCTCTAGCCCAACCTGCCATATTCGATTGCCCCAACAACAAGAAACAACGGAATTTAGCGGTTTCTACTGGAGTTGGTGTTGGAGTTATCTTTGGAGTTGGTGTAGCTGGTGGATTAGTTGGATTAATATCACCTAAATCAATTATACCTAAAAGATGTTGTCTTAACATTCCAAAATCCAGTGAATTTCGCTCACCATCTTGGTTTACGTCTGCAGCATCCGAAACAGAGCTTATCATTCCAAGCAAATACTGTCTCATCATGGCAAAATCCAATGAATTGATTTCCTTATTTCCATCAACATCACCAAGTAATGTTGTTCCTGAGTTAGGAGAACTAGTCGGAATAGAACTTCCTCCTCCAAAGATGAAGGAATCAATGTTTACAGGTCCATCAAAGCATAAATATAAGTCTTTTGTACCCGAAACACCACTTACAGTAGTAGATAATTCATCATAAGCATCCCAATCACCGTTTGTCGGAACAACTAAAGAACCTATAAGTGTGCCACTTGGACTACCCAATCTCAACTGGATAGTAGTAGCTGTAGTATTGCCATTGGCAACTTTTGCTTTGAAAGTATTTGCTCCACTTCCAAAATTAATCATATTATATACAATATAGTCACCATTTTGTATGTATCCCACGCCTGTACCAATAGATCTCAGATTAGTACCGTTTGCACTGTTATACTCCTCTGCTTCTATTGTTGAAAAAGCACTTCTTTCAGTCGCAGGTAATGAAGTTGGAGTAGCAGTCGGATTAGCTGATGACGCTGGTTTGCCATCAATATTAATTGACATCTTGGTTACGTCAGCTTTACCGCTACTCTGATAGCCTTCTACAACAAGGGAAATCTCATAGAACTTACCCATTTTCATGCCTTTAGCTTCCCAAGCCTTAAAGTGTTCACTTACAGAAATGGTTCCGCTAGTACGTTTATTTTGTCTAACGCTCCAGTATTGTTGGAAAGTTGCAGTACCTTTAATGGAAGGCTGTTGAGTTCTTGTGGTCTCATATATGTCATATATACCGCCATCAACATTAACAGTTCCTTTTGGATTGTTACTTCCTGGTGGTCTCCAATTTCCCCAACTCTCTATAATGTAGTACTCTACAAGCGGATCACTTGTCCACCCATAAACAGACAAATATGAATTACCATTTGGGTAGTAATCACAAGCATATTCCATTGTCATTGTACCAATTTGCTGATATGTCTGGGTCTCATTGTATTTAAGACCTTTGCGGAATAATATATTATTGATATTATTCCACTCACAACTAAAGGCACCATCATCTTTTAATACCATGGTTCCGTTCCCATTGTCTTTCCAGTATTCGTAGTTATACCCTCCGTGGGTACCGGTATCATTTGAGGTGACCGTTTTAGCTTGTGCATTTAACGGAAATAAAGATAACAAAAGAGTAAGACTTAGTAAAATCGAAAATTTTCCTCTTATTTTATGTTTCATTTAATCTTCACCCATCCTTTTCCTAATTTTTGTTTCATTTTAACATCCCCTCTTTCTAAAAAATATACTCTTTATTAAATATGTCAAAATCGACATATCCGCAATTGTTAAATAGCGAGATAATATGAAAAATTCTTAGGAAAAATTAATTTGTGTTGTATTGGAAAATTTGCAAATAGAAATAAAACAAAGAAAATTAGATAGTTTAGGTTAAACAATTTCTATAAATATTATCTACTAAACAAAACGCACTATATAATTAAATCGTACCATAGTTTTTTATTAGGTGCAATAAAATTAAAGTCAAATTAGAAAATTTGAATGCAACTCAAATCACTTATAGTAGAATAAAAAAACAAACTTTTTTAGAGGAATTATATATCTTGATTTATACATCTATGCCTGAATTCATCCGAATTATATCCTCAAAAAACTCGTAAGGGCTTTCATATTTGTTTTGTACATTAAACTTCCTAGAAAAGTATTTATTAAGATTATATGCAAAAATATAGCGCCTATCACCTATACCATTTTTCCTTGCTAAAAATTCTTTCAAAACTTCGTATTCAAAATGAGTCACCGGGTATTTGTTGACCTTTTCAACATAATCATCGCTATCAAAATTAGTCCTCAATAAATCATCGACAGTAATTAGTTTATCAGCTTTTCTAACCTTTATAACTATGGTGTTTGCCGCATAATCTCCAATCCTTTTGTAATTCTTTGTTAGAATAATAAAAAAAGCATCTAGAAGGTATAAAAACGGAATAATGTATACTATTCTGAGGAAATTTCGGAGCAAACTATCAAATACGCCCTCGGGTTCGCCATTCTGCCTTATTACTCTGATAGAGAAAAGCTTTTTGCCAGGAGTTTGACCCCTCATAAGTAATTCGAAAATAGAATAATACACTAAATGAAAGAGAATTAGCATAGTAACTGCAAACAGGACAACCTGAATCCCCAATTCTGCTATAATTCCTTCATAATTAAATCCTGCAAAATATAAACCTAATAAGGTTAAACAAAAAGCAAAAAACTGAATAAGTAAATCCACTATAAAAGCCGCGAATCTAGACCCTATTCCTGCAAGTTCATATTCTATATATACATTTTCTGGAGTAAGTATGTTTAGCACTTTTTTCATCTATTATCCACCTCTAAATTTATTATTCTAATTACTATTACAAATTCAATTGTAACGGATTAACTTTTCTGATAAAATAACTTTTATAGAACAAATTTATTTATATATTTCAAACCACTAACAAATAGTGGCATCAAAAATTCAAAACAAAAAGGTGCAAAATATGAAAGAAGATAAATTCATCAAGCAAAACTCTGAAGTCTGGAATAATCTTGAAGCAACCCTTAATAAACTCAAATCCAAAAGTCTTTACCACTTTAACAAAGATGAATTGGATAGTTTTTTTAATTACTATAATTTGACCTGCGGTCATTTATCCTATGCGAGGACTAACTATGGTAACTCAATTACTACAAACTATCTGAACAAACTGGTTGCTTCGGCACATAGCTATATATACACTACTAAGACCTTTAGTCTTAAAAAGTTTTTTACTTTTATCATAGCCGGCTTTCCAATTCTTGTTAAGAAAAACTGGAAGCCTATACTTTTATCTACATCAATTTTTCTTCTTGCAGTGGCAATAAGCTTTATATTTACACTCATTTCGACTGACAACGCTGGGACCTTCTTATCTCAAGATATGGTAGACAGCATCCTTGAAAGAGACGTAAATGAATATGTTGCCGACCGTAACGGTACAGTTTTGTCATCTTTTATTTTTACCAACAACATAAAGGTTGGCATTTTAGCCTTTGCCTTTGGAATAACTCTTGCCATCGGTACGGTATATGTTGTTTATGCTAATGGATATTTGCTTGGTGCTTTAGCAGCTTTATATCTTCATAAAGGCGGAAGTCTGTTGTTCTGGTCTCTAATTCTTCCCCACGGTATATTAGAGCTTTTCGCCATCTTTGTATGTGGCGGTGCTGGAATAATTATCGGTTACTCAATTATCAACCCTGGTAAATATTCCCGCAAGGATTCCTTCATTATCAGAGGTAAAGATGCCATAAAACTGGTTCTTGGCACTATTCCCATTTTTATAATCGCCGGCATAATCGAAGGATTTTTTACTCCTTCTTCTTATTTCTCCGAAATTGCAAAGCTGGTTTTTGCCTTGATAACACTCATTCTACTTGTTATATACCTGGTATTGCCAAACACCAAAAAGTTTAAGCCTTTGCTAAATCTGCATCATTGATTTCATATTCAAATATTTGTTTACAACCTCAATAGAAAGTTTATCCGGCGGAACATCCACAACGGCTATGCCAGATTCATTAAATATCTTCTGGATTTTTTCCCTTTCTCTAATCATCTTCATAGATGCAACCTTTGTAAAAAATCCCTTTGTATCTTCTATTTCACCTTCAGCATATTCGTAGAGCCGCATATCCTTAATAGTTATGACAAGGGGTATATGGTGCTTTGCGAGGTTTTTCAAAGCAGAAGCCAGGTAAAAAGCCTCATCTGCATTAAACAGTTCTGTGAAAATACATAAAAGGCTCCTACGCTTGTGATTACGATTTAGATAGGTCAACGCTTCCATATAATCGGCAGATACAAAGTTTTCTTGTACATTATAGAGATTTTCTGCAATGAGCTGAAATTGTCCTCTTCCCTTGCCCGGCTTGATAAACCTCTTTACAGTATTGTCAAACACCATTACACCGGCATTATCACCCTTCTTAATTGCAACATCCGCTAATAAAAAGGCAGCATTTATTGAATAATCCAACTTTTTTATATAATTTATCTCAGAATTCATCACCCTGCTTGAGTCAAGCATTATCATAATCTGCTGATTTTTTTCGTGCTCATAGGTGTTTACTATGAATTTATTGGACCTAGCCGTTGCCATCCAGTTAATTTTTCTGTAATCGTCACCCTCAGTGTATTCCCTCAAGCTTTCAAACTCGGTACCTATACCAAAACTCTTATTCTTCTTAATTCCCCGCATTAGCTGACTTTTTTTAATGGCTGCTAAGCCATACTTACTGAGATCCTTGAGATTTGGGTACACTTTGTAGCTGTTTTCTAAATCATAGATACCCTTTTTCATGCACAAGCCCATTACACCTTTATACCTAATATGAACCTTGCCAAATATAAACTCTCCTCTTTTTTCAGGCATTACAATATAATTGCCTAGAGCTTCATAGTGAGGGCTTACTCGAATGGATACAACAGCGTTTTTCGTCTTCATATAGGTTGGTACTTCGTCAACAGCCTCAATATTCAGTGCATATTCACTGTTATTTCTAATGTTTATACCAATTTCATTTTCAGTACCCATAGATAACTTTTCACTGCATACCCTTTCAACGCATAGAAGTTTTTCATTAGGTGTCATTCTCAAATCAACTATGAGAAGAGAAAATATCACTAGGTTATAAATCAAAAAAACATATAATTCAAGTCCAGTAAAGGACGCTATTATAACAGGCACTATACCTAATAGAAGAAGTGCTAAAAACCGCTTGCTAAATGGCATTTTTTTAAACTCCTTTTTGTCTTTTATCCCTTATCGAGGAACTTCAACTTTAGTAAGTATGCTTTTAATGGCATCATCATTTGTTAGTCCATCAATTCCTACTTCTGGTTTAATTATTATACGGTGACGCAATACAGGCAAAGCAAGCTCTTTAACATCCTCTGGTATTACAAAATTTCTTCCTTCCATAGCTGCATAGGTTTTAGCAGTAAGTAGTAACGCAATAGATGCCCTCGGACTAGCACCTAGTACAAGGTTAGGAGAATTTCTTGTAGCTTTTACTATGGAAGTTATATAATTAATTATTCCTTCGTTAACCTGTACCCCCTGTATTTCCTTCCTGCATCTTTTTATATCTTCAAAATTGCATACAACACGGATATTCTGATTGTCTATTTCCTTGCTGTTAAAACCTGAGTCGTATTTTTGAAGTAGCATGTTTTCAAACTTCTGAGGCATATAGTCCACTATCAGCTTCATTAAAAACCTGTCTAGCTGTGCTTCTGGCAAGGGATAGGTTCCCTCATATTCAATAGGGTTTTGTGTTGCTAACACCATAAAAACATCTCCTAATATATGAGTCTCACCATCTATGGATATGGATTTTTCTTCCATAGATTCTAAAAGAGCTGCCTGAGTCTTAGGAGGTGTCCTGTTGATTTCATCGGCTAAAAATATATTGGTAAAAAGAGGACCTTTTTTTAAAAAGAACTCTGTTTGTTTAGGGTCAAAAACCTTTGTACCTATTATATCTGCTGGCATTAAATCGGGTGTAAACTGAACCCTTTTAAACTCTGCATCTATAGTTTTTGACATAACCTTTGAGGCTAAGGTTTTTGCAAGTCCCGGAACTCCCTCAATTAATATATGTCCTCCAGACAAAAGAGCAATTACAATATGTTCTATAAATTCATACTGACCTACAACAACTTTAGAAACCTCTTCTATAATTGCTCTTGCTTTTTCTTTTGTAAACTCACAACCAGTAAGATCATTTTCATTATTCGAATTAACTTCAACCATTACTTTATCCCCTTTCTGATTAACTCAAGTCTTTTATATAGTTTTAACAATACCTTGCCATCATTTTTTTTATTATTTATATAATTCTCGCATTCTAAAAATACTGCTTCTACCTCTAAATCTTTTAATGTGTTATCCGTTTGTGCCGCCTTAACAAGGTCTTTATCACTCCAACCCTCCCGGCCAAATCCCAAAAATTTCGCAAGTTCTTGCTTAAGACCCTCTAAATATATATCCAATGCCATGGCATTTGCTTTCGACTTATAATAAATATTAGATAGTGCAAAAAGGTTTTCATTTTCCATTCTCTTGATTGTTTCGAACACCACCAGCGGTTTTCCAAATCTACGGGATGCAATAAACATAAATATTAGTAAACAAAGTGCCATTTGAATTATCACTAGCTTTCCAGAAAAGCCTAAAATATCCCAAAGCTTTGTACTGCCGCTCCCTATACCATGAAAATAGTCATTAAACAAAACCTTCTTAAATTTAGCTTCTTCAAGAGCTTCAATAAACTGTACACCTAGCTCAAGATCTTTTACACCTGAATTTGTATATTTCTCACTATCGGTAAAGAAAATTATACTCCCATCCCCGACACTATATTTATAACCTTGATCATATCGTCCGAAGTGACTAGGTTCTTTTGCACCAAGTTCCTCAATATAATCTTCAATATCATTGCCGTAGGACATTAATACAAGGACGTTTCCTCTGTCCAACCAAGCTTTAAAATATTTCTTTTCCAAAGGATTCTCTAACACTCCCAATTGTGGTTCGATTGCAACTACAATTGCATTGTCTGGCAAAAACCTTGATGGCTTTGTAAAAACTTCTACATCATACCCCATTTCCTTTGATAAAAGATAAAGTGCTCTTGTCCCATAACCTTCCACGTTATAGGCGGAATACTCAATACTCTGCTGCAAGTCACCTTTAAAACCATACGCAATTAATCCCGCAGCAATAATAATTACTATAACGGCAATATATGCTAAAATTTTCCTAAATCGTTTCATCAACTGCTGCTTCCTCCTCTTTAGAATGACGTTTGTGAACTTCACATATTAGAACTTATCAATTTGCCGTAAACCTCATTCCAATTAACAAATGTCGCTTTGACAGCGTTTTTCCCACCATACCAATGCATGTTAAAAACCAGCGTAAACTCAGCCATAACCTCATAAAATTCAGGCTTATTTTCTCCTATCTCCTTTAAATACTGTTTATTTGTCTTAGCCTTATTGATTCTGATTATATTTAGTTTATTAAACCGAATTAAAAGAGATATATACAAAAATCTTAAGCCTTGAGTATAATCTCCTTTGTTGTAATAATCAAAAGCCTTTTTATAAACTTCGTCAGCATCCTTCAATATATTCAGCAGAAGTGCATCCTCTTCCTGTCTGATTCTTCGAGAACGTGTGAGTTTTTTTGCAGTAAAGTATATAATAAGCCCGATAATCGTAAGTATCAACACAATAGCTATAATCTGAAGAATAAACATTACTTCTTTCGATACTTTTGAACCGCTAAACACTCTCTGAAGCTTATTTGATATGTTCATATTCTCCCAAATACTTTTTATAAATTCAATAAATTTTTCGTGTAAAATTTCAAGAAAGCTCTTAGATTTAGTTTTTCCTCTAAACTCATCCGAAGCTAATATTTTTGAAAGTATATCTTTGACTTGCTCTTCGTTTTCAGGACTAAAACCTTTTATCTGAACAGAAAACAAAGCAGTTATACCAAAAACCGCCAAAATCCATATATAAATTTTCTTGTAGGTGCTCCCTAACAGCAATTTACCCATTAGTTGTTACTCCGTCCTTGTTTATTGATTTCTCTTCTTTAATAAGCCTTCTCATTTTCACTTCTAAATCCAATCCCTCTTTTTGAACTTTCATGTTTATAAATAATATAGTTATAAACACCAATATAAATGGCTCTGCAATAGTAGAAAACATTTTAGCAAAGGCATTAACAACTATATAAAGTGTATTGTTTACAATGGTCAGAAAAATTGTGGCACCCATAAGTAACGAATTAAACAAATAGTAGAGCATTATTGCGAATATTCCTGAGAATAGAATATGCCAAAACCTTCCTTTAGAAAGATAAAAGCTTCTTTTTATACTTTCAGATACCGATTTGCCTTCTATTACTATAATATTAGCTCCAAATAGAAGCTTAATTACAAAAAAAGCTATAGAAATCAACACAGCTACAATCACAAAAATTACAAAAAACACCATAGCCACTGCCAACAAAACAGGCGGTAAATCTAATACTGAAATTGCAATAATAGGTAGAATAATAGCAAATACCCCAACAAATATAGAAATGAAATATGCAGTTCCAACAATCAATGCAACTAAAACAGCATTCCCCATCATCTTAGGCATGAACCTAAAACTATCCTTTATAAGAGCCTTAACGTCGGAAAAGGAAGAAACAGTGACCTCACCGCTTATCACATAATCATAGACCATTTTAATTACTGCAGCATTTAAAACAAGCTTAATAGTAAGTGAATAAGCCAATTGAATCATACCCATCAAAGCTGTTACTGTAGTAACAAATATTGATGTCTCCCCAAGATAGCTATCAAACATTTCTGGCGAATAAACGCCATTAAACATATCTCTATACATGTTAAGAACACCGGCTAATTGATTGTCCCCCACCGAATTTAGAATTATTGAATTCAATACCGCCCAGGGGACATATAAAATAAGGGATAACAAAACAATGCCCTTAAAATTCTGTCTAAAAACCTCCACTGAATAATCAAGCACATCTCCAACATTCATAGGTTTTAAATCACTTTTTAATTTGTTCATAATGACCTCACGTTCTGTAGATTTGATAAGATAAAAACAATTGGTCAAATGCCCTTTCAAAAGATACTATTTAAATTCCAAATAACTTCATCTATATAAAATATCATATTTTGCTAATTGATTCAACATTTCATATTTACACAGGGAAAGGTGGTGCCTACCCAATTGTAATAATATTTAAAACGCGAAAATGAGTGAGCTAAAAATGACGATTTTCTTTAGCTCACTCAATATTATACTATAGCCTTAACTGCCCTTCTATAATATCACGAAATAAAATTTTTGCATTTATTTCAGTTTTTGCCAACACTAAACCAGCTTCTAAACATTCTAAAAAAGAGTATACCAAAATTAGTCTTTTCCACATCTCTGTCCGAAACAATATCAATTCGTGAAATTTCATTCTCATCTATCTTATATATAATTTCTCCTACTTTTTGCCCAGCTTTTACCGGAGCAGTTATTGTTTCATCTAAATTCACTTGACGAACTATCTTTGTCTTCTGACCTCTCGGAAGAAGTACTTTAACATCATCTCCTATAACTGCAGCTGTTTTTGAAATAGTCCCTTTTTTTACACTAATGTCCGCTAGCAACTCACCCTTTTTGTTGACCTCCACAGACTCATAATTGGCAAAACCATAATCAAGTAGCTTTCTAATTTCTGCAAATCTTGTATTTGAATCCGGTTCACCTAACACCACCGATATCAATCTCATATTATTGCGTGAAGCCGTAGCCGTCAAACAAAAGCCCGACGCCCTTGTAAAGCCTGTTTTTAATCCATCACAACCGGTATAAAACCTTACAAGTCTGTTGGTATTTGTCAAATCAAATTCACCATTTCTGAATGTATCTGTATAAATGGATGTATATTCCAATATCTTAGGATGTTTTGTTATAAGTTCTCTTGACATTATAGCAATATCTAATGCACTACTAAAATGGTCTACATCTGTAAGTCCAGTACAATCCTTAAACTGTGTATTCTTCATACCAAGATCTGCTGCCTTTTCGTTCATCTCCACCACAAACGCCTCTTCGCTTCCAGATACAAGTTCTGCCAAAGAAACAGTAACATCATTTGAGGAGTGAAGAGCAACCGCCTTTAAGGCATCATGAACAGAATACTGTTCGCCAGGCTCGATGTAAGCTTGTGAACCACCCATTCCCGAAGCATATTCTGAAGCTGTAACTGTATCCTCTAAGCTTATTCTCCCTGAATCAATTGCCTCCATAACCAAAAGCATTGACATTACTTTTGTCACACTAGCAATGGGTAGTCTTTCATCGCTGTTATTACCTTGTAAAACCCGACCCGATGAAGCATCCATCAAAATATAGGCTTTTGCCTTGAGCTCTGAAACACTAGTGCTTGCCATTATGCTATCAACAGTATTTGGGTTATAAACCGGCATTTCTTCTATAGCAAAAGCAACACCACTAAAAGCATTTAGAATAACAGATACAATGACTAGACCTGCTAACAAACCCTTTCTTAACAATGTATATTCCCCCCAATTAGTTTTCTTTAAGCCATTTTCTAAAAATAACCTTAATAGATTTTTATGCAGAAAACTAATTGTATATGCACATGCTTTCTAACATTATTACCTTATTCAATATTAGAAAGAATCAAGGGTCTTTGAGGTTCTACCGAATCGGATAGTATCAAACTCTTTTTCAAAGTTTGAAGGGCTTGATTTATTTTATCATTGTCATCGGCATAAAGGGTTGCTATAAGTTCTCCTTTTCTTATAGACATTCCTGTTTTCTTATTTAGCTTTATCCCTGCTGAATAGTCAATAACACTATCTTTTGTTTCCCTTCCCGCACCTAGTATCATAGATGAGATACCTAGCATATCGGTCTTAACTCTTTCTAGATAGCAATCCTGTCCAGATGTAAGTTCATATACATGCTTAGGCTTCTTGAAAATATCATAATTTTCAATAATATCAGGGTTTCCTCCCTGAGTTTCAATCATTTCAGCCAGCTTGTTCAATGCCTGCCCGTTTTCCAGTACTTCCTTTGCTTTATTATTACAATAATCTCTATCACCAATTTCAGCAAGTTCTAACATCTTTGAGGCCAAGCTTAAAGATACCTCCTCAAGATCCTTAGGTCCGTTGCCTTTTAAAGTCTCGATAGCCTCAATAACCTCCAGAGAATTACCAATGGCACTTCCAAGAGGAATGTCCATGTCGGTAACTATTGCAACAGTTCTTCTTCCTAAATTATTGCCTATCTTAACCATTGTTTCAGCCAATTCTACAGACTTCTCTACAGTCTTCATAAAGGCACCACTGCCAGTCTTGACATCAAGGACTATTCTATCGGCACCGCAGGCAATCTTTTTACTCATAATGCTGCTCGCAATCAACGGAATACTGTTAACTGTCGCTGTAACATCTCTAAGTGCATATAATTTTTTGTCTGCTGGTGCAAGGTTTCCTGTCTGTCCTGCCACGGAAATACCCACTCTATTAACATTATCTATAAATTCCTTCTTTGTTAGGTCAGTCTTAAAGCCCGGGATAGACTCAAGTTTGTCAATTGTGCCTCCCGTATGTCCAAGTCCTCTGCCGGACATTTTTGCAACGGGCACTCCACAGGCCGCTACAATTGGACCTAATATAAGAGTTGTCTTATCTCCCACCCCACCAGTGCTATGCTTATCTATCTTTATACCTTGTATAGAAGAAAGATCTATTACGTCACCGGAATTAGCCATAATTTCGGTTAAATCTGCAATTTCTCTTTCATTCATGCCCTGTAAAAATATAGCCATAAGTAAAGCTGACACCTGATAATCGGGTATCAATTCGTCACAATAATTTTTTATAAAATAATTTATTTCATCATAAGACAATTCCTTTCCGTCACGCTTTTTCTCAATTACATCATACATTCTCATGTTTAACACCTCTTTTAGACCTTTATTTTATCGAAAAAGCTTTCTCCCGACAATTCACCGGTAATTTCAAGGTACTTCGCTATTGTAGCTGCAATATCGGAAAAAGAGCTTCTTGTACCAAGATTGATGTTTTGCTTGAGCTTCTTACCATAAACCAATAGAGGAACGTACTCTCTAGAATGATCTGTACTCTCTGTTGTAGGGTCACAACCATGATCTGCTGCAATAAAAAGAATATCCTCCTCTTTGAGTGCCTCTAATATCTTAGGAAGACTTTGGTCGAACTCAACAAGAGCCTTTGCATAGCCTTCAGCATTATTTCTGTGTCCATAAAGCATGTCAAAGTCCACAAGATTTGTAAATAAAATCCCTTCAAAATCTTCATTAATATACTCTAGTGTTTTGCTAATACCGTCGAGATTATCATGGGTATGTACTGCATGAGTAATCCCTCGTTTACTGAATATATCCTCTATCTTACCTACAGCTCTCACATCAACTCCCTTATCCTTTGCATAATCTAATATAGTATTGCCGACAGGTTCTAGTGAAAAGTCCTTTCTTCTTTCAGTTCTCTTGTATTCTCCACTATTACCTATAAACGGTCTAGCAATTACTCTTCCTACGGCATGCTCTCCTTTTAAAATCTCTCGTGCTTTAGTACACATTTCATAAAGCTTTTCAATTCCGATTACGTCTTCGTGTGCCGCAATTTGAAACACACTATCTGCGGAGGTATATACTATAGGATATCCTGTCTTTACATGCTCATCACCTAATGTCTTTATTATCTCTGTTCCAGAAGCTGCCACATTACCTATAACCTTAGTATTAATAGCCTTTTCAAAGGCATCTATTATATCTTTTGGAAAACCCTTCGGGTAGACAGGAAAAGGTTTCTTTAGTATAATCCCCGAAATTTCCCAATGTCCCGTTGTAGTATCTTTTCCAGCAGACATTTCTGCCATTCTACCATAACACCCTTTCGGGTTGTTTACAGGCTTTATTCCTTTTATATTATCTATATTTCCTAAACCTAACTGTTGAAGATTTGGAAGCGAAAAATCCTTAATACTAGCTGCAATATTCCCTAATGTATTACTTCCCTTGTCTCCATACTTGTGTGCATCTGGTAATTCCCCAATGCCAACACTGTCCAACACAATTATTATGGCTCTTTTCATTTTATCTTTCTCCTTGTGTAAAAGTTTTTATAACATTATTTCTTTATATACAAAAAAGTAAGATATTCCTATCTTACTTTTTTGTATATAATTTCTAATACTCTTTAATAATTTACTAATTTAATTATTACAAAATTATACTAGTTTGTCTAGACACCTTAAGCCCTAGGATGAGTCTTTTTATATACTTCCTTAATCCTGTTTTTTGCAATTTGAGCATAAACTTGTGTTGAAGAAATATCCGAATGCCCTAACATCTCTTGTATAGACCTTAAATCAGCTCCATTTTCCAAAAGGTGTGCCGCAAAGGAGTGCCTCAACGTGTGTGGAGTAATATCCTTATTTATCTTTGCTAGATTCTTGTACTGTTTGATTATTTTCCAAAACCCTTGTCTAGTCAGCCTCTTACCATTAACATTGACAAATAGAGCTTTCTCATCGCTTCTTTGAATCAATAACCCTCTTGATTTTGACATATACTCGCTTATCGCTTGAATTGAAAGAGAACCTATAGGAATCATTCTTTCTCTAGTTCCCTTATTGCACTTTATGAATCCCATATCTAAATTTACGTCCGATACATTAAGACAAATCAATTCAGATACCCTAATTCCTGTAGCATACAATAATTCTAGCATAGCTTTGTCTCTAAAACCCTTCAAATCATCACACTTAGGCTGTTCAAGTAAAAGTTCTACTTCTTTTGTCGAAAGAATTTGAGGCAATTTCTTTTCTACCTTAGGAGATTCAAGATCTTCAGTAGGATCACCACTAATTACACCATTCTTCGTAAGATATTGGTAAAACGACCTAATTGAAGCAAGATTTCTAGATATAGTTGAAGTTGCACGCCCCTTCTTTTGTAAATGCATGAGATAAGTAATTACAGTAGTTTTATTGGTATTTGCAATGTTATTTATTTTAATACCACTTAAATATGTAATGTACTGCTCAATGTCCCTCCTATAAGACTGTAAGGTATTTAGCGACAAACGCTTATCTTTCTCTAAAAAAGTGAGAAATTTCAAAACCAAATCTTCCATTTTTTACCCTACTTCCTCTCTTCATAAAAAATAATATATAAAAAACCTAAATCCTTTATAATTTCCAATTGTATAAATCTTTACTATTATACTAGAAAAATAGCTCTTTGTACAATATTTTCCACGTAGCATCATATAGTTTGGTATGTTGACTAGTTATTTACAGTGATTTTTGTGCAATAAATACAAATATATGCTTATATGAAATTATAACCATACTTCTATATGTATTGTCAACACATTATTCCAATATTATACAACAAATTTGGTATTTATTAAAGCATTCATTTAAAAATGGAATGAACTTATCGCCCTATCGAGCGGACTTTCAAAATGCAAATTCATGTACTTTAAAAAACTTTTGATGATATTATCCTAATACATACAGGAGTAATATAGGATTCTACCAATATACCGCCAAATATAAAGCATGAGAAGAACGCCGTTGTAATTGAGTATGTTATAAATCCCGTCTTTAGGTTCTCCTTATTTCCCCGTTTGATTGACCTACTTCGAATAATATTAAGCGAGAAATTGATACCGTTAACTCCTAAAGCTATAATGCAGGGTATAATAATTATTTCCTTCGGGGCTATACTAAACAGAGTAAAAATCACTCCCTTAAATCCCATTAAATCAATTATAAACCCCGAAGTAAAACCCGTTATAAAACCTCTTACACCAATAAAAAAATATATAAGAGGAATCCCTATTATAGTTACTCCAAGTGCCCACATTACTATAACAAGCCTTGCGTTATCAATAATTGATATCTGTAGTACCTCATTACTGTCAACCCTCTGGTTTTTAAAAAGTTCTAAAAAGCCTTGAAAGTAATTTGTAAGCTCTGTCTTTTGAATTGTACTTAAACCGTTTACTGTAAATGCTCCTGCTGATACTCCTGTTACGAAAGTTAAAAACAGAAATAAATAAGTATTCTTATTCTTCTTCACATGTTCCATCATTGTGGTACGTATTTTGGTTATCACATTTATCCCCTCTTGATTTGCAATCTTTTTCTTTGTACTTCCTTCTGATACTTATATATAACTTGTATCACGGGGCACTTTAACAATATCAACTTAATCGCTTAATCCTAATTAATTCTATGACGATATAAACAAAAAAATTACAATACATATTAATGTATTGTAAACTTTACTTAAAAGATAATTAAAACTTATACTTTTATCTCACCTTTAACTAATTTATCTGCCATCAGAATACCTATTATGGTCTTTGCATCGGTAATTTGATTTTTCATTATCATGTCCATCAGTGTATTAATGGTGTATTTTTCTGCAGATATAAATTCATCCTCATCGGCACAGGCTTCTCCCTCATATAAATCTCTAGCTACATACATATGCAATACTTCATTGCTGAATCCAGGTGCACTGTGAATATCTAATATATGTCTTATATCTTTAGCATCAAGTCCAGTCTCTTCCTTTAGTTCTCGCTTAGCACAATCAAGAGGATCTTCTTCTTTATCAAGCTTTCCTGCAGGAATCTCTAGTGATTCCTGATCAATGGGTTTTCTAAATTGTCTCACCATATAGACTTGTCCATCCTCGGTAATAGGAATTACAACCGATGCACCAGGGTGTAGCACAACATCACGGGTTGCCTCCTTTCCATTTGGAAGAACAACACTCCAAGACTCCACATCTATTATATTACCTTTATACATCTGTTTTTTAGATATTGTTTTTTCTTCATAATTCACAAAAAACACCTCCATCATTGTCGGTTCTTCTTTATTTCACTAGTTGCCAACAGATCACATCTATTATTATACTCGTTATCAGAATGTCCCTTCACCTTTATCCATTTTATGTTATGGACATTATTCAATCGATCTAGTTCTTTCCATAATTCTATATTTTTTACCTCTTCTTTGCTGGAATTTCTCCAGCCATTAAATTTCCAGTTTCTCACCCAGTTCTGATTAAAACCATTCACCAAGTATGCACTATCACTGTATAGTTCAACCTCACAAGGCTCCTTTAAGAGCTTAAGAGCCTCAATAGCTGCCTTAAGTTCCATTTTATTGTTGGTAGTATCTTTTTCAAAACCGGAAATTTCTTTTTCTATTGCACCATACTTTAATACCGCACCCCATCCTCCATCACCCGGATTACCGGAGCAAGCACCATCTGTGTATATTATTACCTTCTTCATAAGTACTCCTTTTAAAAATCAACTAAGACACCATTATAATATAAATTACTATTTTAGGATAACGAAAAAATCTAATTGCTAGGGTTATCAAAATATAAGAATTGCTAGTTATCTTTTCGTTATCTCTTACTCAAATTTCTTCCCGATTTCCTTAGCTTTCTTTGTACACTCGTCCATAGCTTCAATTACTGCATATCTAAATTTATTCTTTTCAAGGACACTAACTGCTTCGATAGTTGTCCCCCCAGGGGAACATACCATATCTTTAAGTTCTCCGGGATGTTTCTCTGTTTCCAGCACCATCTTTGCAGACCCAAGAACGGCTTGAGCCGCTAGTTTATAGGATAATTTCCTAGGCAAGCCCGCTAATACAGCCGCATCTGCCATAGCCTCTATAAACATAAATACATATGCAGGACTACTACTAGTAAGTGCTGTAACTTCACTCATCAATTTCTCGTCAAGTAATTCCGCCTTACCGAAGCATTCGAATATCTTCATTACATAGTCTAACTCATCCTTACTCACATTATTATCTGGAGAAACAAGAGTCATACCTTCTCCCACTAATGCTGGAGTATTTGGCATTGTACGTATTACCTTTTTGTCTTCACCTATAAGCTTTTTGTAGAACTTTATCGGAACTCCAACAGCAACAGAAACAAGAATTTTTGTACTGTCAAACGAATTTTTACATTTTTCAAGTACTGATTCAATTATATTAGGTTTTACAGCTATTAATATAATATCACAGTTTTCAACAACTTCCTTTTCACTTATTGATATGCTTATTCCTGTCTCAGCTTTAAGTTTTGATAACTTCTCTTTATCTACATCATAAACATATATTTTGTCCGAGTTTAAAATATTAGATTGAGCTATGCTTCTTATCATCGCATATCCCATATTTCCAGCACCAATAAAACCTATTGTACTAACCATAAAATCCTCCCTTAAGTATACTTTTTTATGTGGCTTCACCTTATCTTTAAATATATTATCATAAATTTCAGCACATAAATAAAAAAATTTAACTTTTTATTAATTTAACAAAAATAAACCATTGACATAAATTTTATCATGTTGTATACTATGTAAGTGCCGAAGGGGAGTAGTTCAATGGTAGAGCAACGGTCTCCAAAACCGTAAGTTGCGTGTTCGAGTCGCGTCTCCCCTGCCAAACAAAAAGCCATGCTTTATTCCATGGCTTTTTATTTTTTCCCAAAAGAGTAGAATTGATTTTTCATCTCTAAATCCAAAAAACTCACACACAACCCAAAACACTCTATTTAAACATATTTTGAGACTTTTCTATTTTGGTATATGATAGCTTTGTATCACCTTATATATTTGATAGCTCAACATCTAAATTTCTGCCGATATTCTTCTCAATCTCTGCAACCGTTTCATCATCATTCAAACAAACCTCTCCCCTTAAAACCCATATTGGCAAAAATATCTTAAAAATAGAACCTTTATTAACTTCGCTTTCCACTTCAATTCTTCCATCATGCATTTCTACAAGCGACTTAACTAAAGCCAATCCTATCCCCGTTCCCTCATAAGTTCTACTTAATGAATTATCAACCTGCTTAAACCTTTCAAAAATCATCTCTAGCTTGTCCTTAGGTATACCAATACCAGTATCTGAAACCGATATTAATACTTCCGGGTACTTATTATATATATTTACTTCTATCTGACCTCCTTCTTTTGTAAATTTTATTGCATTAGACAATAAATTGAGTATTATTCTTTCAATCTTATCCATATCACAGGCAGTGATGATCTCTTCCACATCCGTATCAAACATTAAGCTTACCCGTCTGTTTCTTGTATACTCCCATACTAACATAGTAACCTTTTCAACAACCCTCACAATATTACAGTTTTGGATGCTAAGCTGATCATATCCTGCTTCTATTTTCGTTATGTCTAGAAGGTTGTTTGCAGTTTTTAATAGTCGGTAGGAATTGTTTTGCATTGATACAACATATTTATTTAGCTTTTCTTTATCTATCTCTTCATTGGATTCACAATTATACATGGACTCTAAAATTTTTAGATTGCACAATATGATGCTAAGTGGCGTCCTTAATTCATGAGACAAATTAGTAAAATAGTCCGCCCTTAATTTATCCCTTTGCCTTACTTTCATCAAAAGTTTTTTACTTTTATCTATACTATTTTTCATTTCTTCAAACTTCTTTCTTTGTGTTATATCTCTAACTACGCTCAAAAACACCGGTTTATTATCAAAACGATGCAAAGTCGTAACAACTTCGACGTAAACTCGCTCATTGTTATACAGAAACGTTTCTTCGTACACAACGGGCGATCTTGAATTATCAACCTCGTCCATTCTTGTTTGAAACAAAGCATACCTTTTTTCATCAAAGATATCCTGCATATTTTTTTCAATAATCTTTAAATTATTCTCAAAGCCGCAAAGCCTCGCACCTGTTTGATTTATAAAGATAATCCTTTCTCTATCATGTAAGACTAGTGCATCTGGCATTGAATCCAAAAGCAACCTATATTTTTCCTCACTTTTTCTTAATAGTTCTTCAGTCCTCATGGATACTTCTATTTCACCCCTGAGTTTTTCATTTGTCACTTCAAGCTCCTTTGCGTTTTTTTCAAGTTCCTGATTTTTTTTGTCTATTTCGTCAACCAAAACTGCTATAGGTTTATTTATCCCCCACACAGAAACCGCTTTATAGACCACACATAAAGATGAAACCCGAAGAATATGTGCTAACACAGAAAATAAATCATTTACCTGTTTAGACGATGCGAATAAAACCTCCGATAGCAATCTTAATGCAATATACGAAAAAATATAGTTAAAAAAATCTTTTTGCAAGATACGCCTCTTTAAAAAGGTTAGAACAAGCAAAATAATATAGGAAAATAAAAGTATATACTCACTCATTATCTTGAAGGATGTTGATTGAGCATTATCCAAAGCAAATTGTGGCAATACTTCTAGATATATAATTGAAATAAGCACAGCAGAAGTAATTAACCCAAAAGGTATAATTAACTTCTTAATACTAAGGTTCTTTCTTATGATATTTGCGGGTATAAATAACATAACAAAAAGAGCTATAACATCTATGTATTTGCCCATAATTGCAATTTGGATTGATAAATCATAGGTATTTGATTCAAAAACATTAATGCCCTCATAGGTAAAAATGTGGATTGCCTGTATAGTACTAGTAACCAAAAATATCGTTGCTAAATATATATAAAATCCGTTCTTTATTATCCGACAACTGTGATATACAGCCAAGGTCACACCAAAACCTATAAACATCCCTAATATTTCTATAAACAAATGAAAAAGAAGATAATTCTCCAATCCTATATGCACAGAAATAAAAACCACTGCAAAAACTATTAAAAATTTTCTTAATAAACTCCATTTCTCACTTTTAACTTCATTTAGTTTAAAACCCGGAATATTATTCTTTTTATCTACAATGTTCATTAGTTCCCCCCATCAATCTCAACACACTTAATTATACCAATCAACTATATCAATTGTCTACTCATATATCTATATATAATTGATTATATGCTTTGCTTTTTCTCATTTCAAGCATATCCACAAAAGCTTCTAATCTGGTCTTGTACCCTTCCTCACCTGTCAATTCATCAACAATCAAGGTCATGATTGGAATATTGTATTTTTTTTGAACTTCACTAAGTATACTCTGTGCAATTATTTCAGGCATACATGTAAAAGGATATATTTGAATAACGCCATCATATTTCTTTCTTGCACAAAATATTGATGCACCTACTGTTTGAATGCCGTGCCCCCCTATATCATCAGTATTAACAAACTCCCTACCTGCCGAAAGAAACTTATCTTTTTTCTTAATGGGAAGATTATTTCTTATAAAATGGTTGAAAATCCATTTACTGATGCCTAAATGGTTATGTACCTCAACTCCCATGTTTCCAAGCTTTTGTTCTATCTCAAAATTGGTGCTAGGGTGAGATGCTATATATATTTCTCCAACTATTCCAATCTTGAGTGGTTTAAGCTTCCGATCAACAGATATAGCCCTAAGTTGTTTTTTAGTAGATTTTATTATACTCTTTATTTCACTATAACCATAATGTTTTTGGACCTTGCTGTGGAACTTAGAAATAATCTTATCCGTCTCACCTTTTTTTATCTCACGGCATCTTGTGTAAGCAGCAATTCTATTAAGCTTATCCACTAAAAAAACAGTTTTTACTGCAAATAGTATTGCTTTAACTAGACCAAAAGCACTTTTATCTTTTGTCAATGGACTAATCTTTTTTAAAACCCCATTTATTGTAATATTGGTAGTTTCAAGACACACAAATTTTACATCATAATTCAGATTCTTAATTATTTCTGAAAGGAGATCTCCATAATATCCAAATCTACATTGTCCGCTTCCCCCTCCAAAAAGTATAAAATCCGCACCGTTTTTCAGACCATAAACAAGGTCTCCTAGTATTGCTTTAAAGGGCAAACAGGCAAATTCAGGTGAATTTATAACGCCCAATTCTATTGTTTCTTTAGTATTTAATGGAGGTATCACATATTTTATACCTACTGTATCTAAAAGAACTTTTATTGGCACATACATATTTCCCATATGTGGGAAAGTAATTTTCATAATATCATACTCCAATCATATCAATAAAAGCTTCAAGCCTTGTGTCAAAGCCACCTTCACCAGTATGTTCATCGACAGTAAGCTTAAGCATTGGCACATTACGGCATTTTGCTTTAATCCTAAGTTCGATAAACTCCATTATAAAAGCGTCTAGTCCACAGGCAAAAGGTGAAAGATAAATAATACCCTTTACTTTTTTATCTTTTACAGAAGTAAAAGCACTTCCTAGAAGTTCAAATCCTATATTCCAGAACTTTTTCCCTTGGAATGGGTAAGCATTTTTACGCTTTATCTCATGAGTAAAATCTTTCGGTGTAAATACTTCTATATTTCTTTTTTTTAGTTTTTCTATAAGCCTCATACTCAAGTAATTATCATAAATCATATAGGGATGCCCCAGTAATAACAGTTTCCCTTTATTAACATCGACTCTTTTCAAATCTGTAATATTTTCTTCAGTTTTTGACTGCAAATACTTATCATAGACCTCATAAAACGCTTCTATTACTTTAGAAGGCCTTATTTTTAAAGTCTTAGCCATCTCAATAAGGCTTTCTTTTGTTTCCTCAGGATGGACATCCATATTAATTTTTGCTTCAAGAATCTTATGCTTACATCCTAAATTAGCTGCTGTCATATCGGGAAGTCCACATATTTGGGGACATGTGTACTCATCTTTACTTGTGCTATGATACCTCGGTATAAATATGTAGTCAGCCTTATCCTTAAGACTTGCCACATGACCATGAAAAATCTTAACCGGAAGGCAGGTCTCATTGTTGCAGTATTTTACACCGGTATCCATTGTCCTTTTGTTGGTATCTTGGGATATTAGCACGTGAAGCCCTAATTTTTCAAAAAATTCTTTCCACATTGAGCTGTATTCATAATAAAACAAACCGTTTGGTATTCCTATAGTTACCATTATTCCAACCTCTTTGTATCGTTAAGTTAAAGTATGAAGTAAACAGAATAAATAGGCAAAACGAGCTCTATAATTGCAATAATAATAATGGCAATTGCACCTAATCTGTTTTTTCTATTCCAAGTCCACTTCCCGTAACTCACTGTTTTAATAAATACCCATAAAAGAAATATAACTATTATGATCATATTTAAATTTCTCATAATAAATCCTTCCTTCTTAAATTTTTACTATGATCAAAATGACCTAGTTACCAATAACTTCAGGAACTGTCTTTGTAATAAGCCCTGGTCGTCTTATATTTACATCAATATCTATTTCATAATTTGACTGTTTATATTTGGTTAACCAATCAAATTGCTCCCAATCATTCCATGTCAGAAATTTGCTCTTGTATTGTTTACCGAAACCATTGGTATCTGTGCCAAATACATTTATACTTTTATCTAAATACTTAATTACTCCTTCTTTAATAAAGATTTCAGTGGCTTCCTCAAGCATTGGGGTGTTTTTTTCATTTTCGTAATTAGTTCCTTTTTGTATGGACAAAATATCACCTTCTAGAAACACTTTGGCATATAGCTTTGGTTTGTCCCCATGCATTTCGACTTTCTTTTTTGTTTTTCTGCTTTTCATAATATTTAGTACAATAAAATTTTCACTATCCATCGGGTCTGGCATTGTAAAAAGCATTGACTTAAACTTTCCTTCTAGCATTAGATGATAGGTTGTCTCTTCACCATCTAACTCTCCAACCATCTTACCGCCATTAAATACCGCCAATCCCATAACCTCAATGTTAAGCTCCCCTGTCTTTGGCAAATCACCTGCTTTAAAGTCCCCCTCTAACGGATAACTTCTGCCCTTTTGCTTGTAAGTGGAGCTATCTATGCTAAACTCATCGGAAGATTCATATTCACTTACATCAGCAAGAACAGCTACAGCTTGAATAGAATCACTTTCTGTTTTGTGATAAAATCCTATCAACTGTGTGTCTGTACTAAAACCTGTATACTTATAGGCACTGAGTAAAAGCTCATAGTACTTTGCTGGATTGGTCTCAAGTTTTGGTTTAACCGCTGAAATAAATTCTTCTGCAGGGCATCTTGATACGATTACCCGTGCATTTGGGCGAAATTCCCTGTTTCTTATCATTGCATGCAAATATTTTGAAACACCTTCCATTGCAATTTCTTTAGAAAAAACAATTGCCTTCAAGTGAGAAAGATTTATCTGTTTACTTAGAAATGTATTGAGCATACTTAACCCTGAGTATATGCTAGGTGTATCCACCGTAACCACGGTCACACCCTTTTCGCCATCACCACCTCCACCACCCTCTCCACCGGCTATATTTACAGGAACCGCTATCTGCAAAGTCATTCTCAACTCATTAGACTCTCCCTTATCAAATCCCAATGCAATAGGATAGGCCATATCGTCTATCTCCCTAGCGTCATAACACCCGGTAAGCATGGTGCCTTGTAAAACAATAGCAATTATAAAAGAAATAAACTTATATTTTTTCATTGCATTTTTCACCTTCTTTTTTCCTTTTAACAATATTAGCCACTAATAAAACTATTATAGGAACAGCAAATGTAACTATCCAAGCATATTGCCTTATTATATTTCCTTCAAGAAAAACAATATACATTAAGTTTGGAGGTATGAAGCATAGAGTATATAAAATAATCGCAACGGGTAGAATTAAAGGTCTATAATATTCCAATCTAAAGGTCTTTTTTATCATATATATCAGAAAAAATACCCCTGAACTTAAGTATAAAATTGCCGATAGAGTCCACGTTAGGATAAATATTGATTCAATTCTCTGAAAAAACCTACCGTGATTAACATATCTGGCTAAATGTAAATAGGGAATAAAATATTCTGTAGAAGTTGGATAAGGCACCGCTAATATATAAACTAAAGTTCCAAATGACAATAAAAAACCTGTAATTATAAGACTCCAATATCCTATACTTTTAAAGTCTTTATTTCCCCCTATAAAAGGAACTATAAATAATAAAATGCTAAAGGCTGAATAAATTGACACTCGGGGTAACTGCTTAACAAAAATATTATGCAGCCCGGCACCAAATACCGGAAATACGCGAGTTGTATCAAAGAAATCTACGTTTCCGAGTACAACAATTAAAAAAGCAATTGTAACAATTGGTACTATAATTGTATTGAGTCTAACAATTGTCTCTATTCCAAGATAAGCAGAGACAACAATGGCTATAACAAAAAAAATAATTACAAAACTTAAAGGCGACTTGTTAAGTGCAAATATCTTAATATCCTCTCCAAATATTCTTAACATGATGGATAGTATAAAGAAGTAGTCTACGATAAAAATCAATCCTACTAATACGCGACATAAGCTTCCCCCAGCAATTTGAGCAACATCAATTATATCCTTTCCCTCAAAGTTTTTGTATAATTTTGAAATAAAAAAGAATAGTATTAATGAAAGTAGGCATGTATACAAAGGAATCATCCAACCCGCTACTCCTCCTGCCTCAACCATTCTGCGGGCAATTCCTAAATAAAGCTGAATAGAAATTGCAGTTATAAGCATAAGTATTGCTTCTATTTTTCCAAAACGAATATTACTAGACATCTAAATCTCCCTCTCAACTTTTGTAAATAGACCTTATTTTTTCTTATCATCTTGCACCCATTTCCTGCTGAAATGCTCTTGTTTTCTATTATTCTTTGCATTGAGAAAATCTGGTCTTTTTTCTTGCTTCCATATAGGAGTTCTTAAAATCTGATCCGTCAATCCTCCGTTTGTTACGGGTGCGATTGGTGCCATAAATGGTATACCAAAGGATTTAGATGAGGTTAACCATAGTCCCTGCAAAAAAAGTCCGATTGCTATTCCAAGAAAACCAGCAGTAGCAGCTAAAAAAATATAAACAAACTTTATAATTCTATAAGCATAGCCCAAACTAAAGTTGGGAACTGCAAAAGAGCCTATACCAGTAACTGCAACTATAATTATCAAAATGGGGCTTACAATATTCGCAGCAACAGCCGCCTGACCAAGAATTAAACCACCTATTATTCCAAGAGTAGAGCCTAGTGGTCCAGGTATTCTTACACCTGCTTCTCTTATAAATTCAAAAGCAAATTCCATTATGAGTATCTCTACCAATGATGGAAACGGTACCTTCTCCCGTGATGCTTCAATTGCAAATAAAAGATCTGTCGGAATCATCTCCTGATGAAAAGTTGTTATTGCGATATAAAATCCAGGTAGTAACAGTGACATGGCTATAGCACTTATCCTTATTATTCTTAGCATATTCGCATAAGGAAATCTTAAATAGGAGTCTTCCGGTGTGTGAAAAAGGTCAATATGGGTAGTTGGCATTACTAGTACAAAAGGGCTACCTTGTACAACAATAGCAACCTTGCCCTCCGTCAGCATAGAAGCAACTCTATCAGGTCTTTCAGTAGCTAATATTTGTGGAGCAGCTAAGTAGGGATTATCTTCAATTAGCTGTTCTAATTCACCAGAGTCAAATAGGTAATCTATCTTAATTCCCTCTAGTCTTCTTCTTACCTCATTAACTAAAGATTCGTTTGCAATATCCTTAATATACATAAGTGAGCAGGGAGTTTTACTTCGTCTGCCTACACTTATATTTTCTGCAATTAAATCCTCATCTTTAAGGATTTTTCTTATAAGCCCTGTATTTGTTCTTAGAATTTCATTAAATCCTTCCTGTGGTCCACGAATAACCATCTCGGTGTTGGGCCTTTCTATACTACGGCTTTTCCAACCTTTTACGTCTGCAGTAAAAGCTTTATCAATGCCGTCAACAAAAACACCACAACCCCCGAAGTTAATATCATCCACAACATCGCTTAACTCAGTAACAATCTGTATCTGATTGTGAGGAAGTAAATGATCTCTTATAATATTTCCAACCTCATTATCATCATCCTTTATTTCCATATTTGACAACAACATGAGTGGCTGTAAAATAGCCAAATCTAATACTTTTGTATCTGTCATTCCGTCGATAAAAACAATAAAAGTAGGAATAGTTTTACCCTTTACAGTTATATTGAATTCCCTTATAACAATATCTGAGTTAACAGGAATTGTATACTTTTCCTTGATATAAGCAAGATTGTCAGACAATTTTTTGCTCACCTTAGTCATCCCACTTATATCTTTTGAGCCTTTATCATCTTCATCAGAACCTTCAGATTTTTCTTCATCCTTTGCACCAACTTGCTTAATTCGTGCAATGGGAGTCTTTACCCCTCTCTTCTTAGAACTTTCCTTGTTGTTATTGTCTCTAGAAGTTCTTCCCTCTCTCTCTTCTGAATCTTTTTCTTTGTTTTCAGAACTACTGTTCCTTGACTCATTTTCTTTTAATATGAACTTCTCAATTTTTTCCGGCTCCTTAAAGAAAAACAAACCCTTTAGTTTACTTTTGAAATCCGCCAAACAATTCACTCCTTAAGCAACTTTTATGTAGGTATTTAAAAAACAATTTGTTAACTAACATTATAAAAATCTTATTTTACGGGTTTTATGCAACAAATGCTTTATATACTATTTTCAGGATAAGGTCTTATGTTTGTTGATATATGGTAAATCAAGTTTTCTATTCATATTATGGATTTATTGGCAGATAATTATTCATAAAAATAGAACTACCGATAAAGTCAGCATTACTACTTTATTGATAGCTCTATTTAAATCAAAATTTAGCTATTTATCTTTTAGTTATTTATCCTTTACAAGATATTTTGTAAGCGGCGAATCAATAGGAAGTACTAACGTCTTATCTCCTTTAAGGGATGCTTTCAAAGCTTCTAGTGATCTTATAAATTCATAAAACTCCATTTTTTCTCCTGAATAAGCATCGGCAAGAATTTTTATATGTTCTGCCTCTCCTTCACCTAGAAGTTCCTGTTCTTTTGCCTTTGCCTCCGATATCATTATGGTTACTTGTTTATCAACCTCGTTTTTAATTTTCTGTGCCTCATAAGCCCCTTCTGCTATATATTGTTCAGCAATTTTCTCTCTTTCGGATATCATTCTCTTATAAACATATTCTTCATTCTCAACGGGCAGATCAAGCTTTTTTATTCTAACGTCTTTAATATCAATGCCATAAGGTTTAATCTGATTTGCCACTTCGCTAGTAATAACCGTATCAAGCTCTCCTCTTCCAGAAAGATTCTCATTTATTATACTAGCTTGTTCTAAAGTTCCCATTGTATTTTTAACTGCATTATAAACCGCTGCGTCTAATCTTTTTTCAGCCTCAGAAATCAAACTAACCGATTGATAGAACTTTAGTGGATCGCTGATTTCCCACAATACATAATTGTCTACAACCATGGCCTTTTTATCTCCTGTAAGTACATCCGATGGCTTCAAGTCATATAAAATCTTCTTCTTTGGAAGCACAAACTTATTGTCTACAAAAGGCACCTTAAAATACAAGCCAGCTGAAGACTTGATATCAATAATTTTTCCAAATCTATTAATACATGCATACTCATCTTCTCTAACAATATAAGCACTCATCAGTGTTGTTATCAGAAGAAAAAAAACTACAATTGGTATAATAACTTTTTTCATATCAATTGCCCCCTTTACTATCAAAGGATTTTAGCGGTAAAATTTTCTGTATCTGTCCCGAAGCATCCTCTATATATACAGTAATACCTGGAAGTATTTCTTCCATTGCTTCAAGATACAACCTCTTTTTTGTTATATCCTTATAATTTTTGTATTCTTCATACATTTTTTGAAATTTAACAACCTGACCTTTTGCCTCATTAATCTTAGTTTCTCTCTTAGACTCCGCATTTCTGACTATTTTATCCGCTTCAGCTTGTGCTTTAGGTATCTCTGAGTTTTTGTATTTATTTGCTTCGTTTATTGCTGTTTCTTTACTTTGCTTTGCATTTTCAACATTTTCAAAGGACTGTTTAACTGCATCTGTAGGTGCTTCAGAGTCTTGAACCTTTATATTAATTACCTGAACTCCAATATCGTATATATCGAGACTTTCCATTATCTTTTCCTTCATTTCACTTTGTATTGCAGCTTTCCCACTGGTCAAAACCTCATCTATGGATGCTGAGCCTACAACAGACCTTGCAGCACTAAGACTTGTGTTTCTTAAAATTCTCTCAGGCTCAATGGAAGAAAACACATATTTTGTAGGATCTGAAATTTTCCACTCGATAAAAAAGTCTATATTGATTATATTAAAATCCCCTGTAATCATCTTAGACTCTTCATCTACTGAAACATACTTTCCATCACCTTGACTTCTATAACCCAGTTCAAGTTTTTGAGTTCTTTGAACAGGCACTTTTATTACCGATTGAATAGGATCAGGCAACTTAAAATGTATTCCGGCACCCTCAACACTGGTTGCTTTACCAAAGGTGAGAACAACAGCCTGCTGCTGGTCATTTACTGTGTAAGCTGAATTAAAGGCAATAATTAATATCAACACAAGTACGCCAATACCTACAATAGCTTTAGTCGGAATTTTTGGCAGATTTTTTTTTGGCTTAATATCTACAACATTCATCTCTATGCCCCCTTTTTTATTGAAAATAATTAGATTGTGGTATTTTAACACTACATTTTTACAAGAATCGTTTGTCAAATTTTTAACAGCTTATTATTCTTTATAACATATTGATGCAAAGATGTAAAGCTTTATAGTACTCTAAGCAAGAAATTTACAGCACCCAAAATTCACTTAACATTTCAAAAAAGGAAAAAGGTGTTTATACTTGATGCAAACACCTTTTTCCTTTTTTATTTTTAGGGGATTAAATAAAAGTGGTTATTCAATTGCTATTTCAAAAAGTTTAACATGTTAGTTCTTCTGATATAAGTGTTTTTTATTTTAGAAATGGTCTTAGTAATGAGTTACATTTTATTTCTCTTAAAGGGATATATCCTCAACTTTGCCGTTTCCCATCTTTACCAGATAAACGTCCCAATAATCAGAACCTAATTTATATGCAAAGTTTTTGTCAAACACTGCAAAATCAAATCTATTTTTACCCTTAATTGCACTACCTGTATCCATAGCTACTGCATATCCCAATCCTTTTATATAGAATATCGTTCCAAAGGGCCAGTATTCTTTGTCAATTGCAATAGATACTCCCGGAATAATCGGTTGTCCAGAATTTGTAATACCCAAATCATTACCGCACTCTGAACTACAGGGTGTATATGCTGTCCCTAGAAATTTCCCTAAATACTTACCTCTGTCTACAGCACCTCTTGAACTTATCCCTTCAAATTCGGTATAGCTCTGAGGTTTTATTCCTACAGAGGCTGCCTTCTTCAATGAGTTCTGAAGCTCAATATTGTCTTGTGATAATTCCCTATTTTGCTCTTCAAGCTGTTTATTCTGCTCCATCAGCTCGTAATTTCTGTTCTTGATTTGATCAAGCATAGTATTAATTTGCTCGTTTTGTGCCACTATCTGTTTGAACTGCTCTTCCAACATATTGTACTCATAGGTTATAGTTTTATTTTTAGATAATAAGTTGTCATTTTCTTCTGCGATTGTTTGTATTCTGAGAAATGTGTCTTCGTACTTTAGCCTAGTGTCTTTGTACCATTTATATATAATGTAATTATTGACCCCTAGTGATACAAGTACGACAAATATAATATATACCACCAATATAATTGTCTTTTTATACTTTTTTTGAGCCTTTAACCTCGGAGGTTCGCTTAATGGTGCTACCTCATCACTTAACATAATAGTTTCCTCCCTTAAACTAAATCTTAAGTAGAACTAAACCACTTAAATTTGATTTTTATTTTCAAAATGTGTAATAATATTGCTTAGTTTTAATTATCAACAAATAATTCATGTTTTATACATTTGTTTTTTAATTTTTCTATATTTACAATTGAAAATGATTGTGCTATAATAAGAATTCGTTATCGGGGTGTAGCTCAGTTTGGCTAGAGTGCTTGCTTGGGGTGCAAGAGGTCGCGTGTTCAAGTCACGTCACTCCGACCATAAAAAGTAATGATGAAGTCCTTGAAACTAAAGTGTTTCAGGGATTTTTCATTTATTTTAGACCCTTTAAATAATGGCTATGTCATAACATATGATTGATTTTTGCTATATACGAGATATCATTGTTGTTCGTAAATGTAGAGGTTTGCTAAACAGACCAGCTATTCCGCTGGAAGCATAAAATTGGGATTTGCACAGAAAAAAAGAATTTAAAAAAACCGGCTACAATATAAAATGTATACCGGTTTTTTTATCACATTTCTTGTTTTCTTCGCATAGGGACTATTTTAGCCACAAAACATTATCTTTTATTTCTGTTGTAAATTCTAAATCAGCTAATCTAACATAAGTAAAGTTCAAGTATTCAATTACTGTTTCACCTGTTTTTAACTTGTCGCTTCCTTGTTCTTTTGGCAGTGTTAATTCTGGTTTGCCAGGAATTTTTATGTAACAGTTACTAGCATCTGCAGTTAAATATTGTGAAAAAGCAGAAATCTCAATATAGTATTCATTATCATGTATTACATACATAATTGGCTCTTCACGTAATACAAAAAATTCTGATTTCATTGAAAAACTTCCACTTGAACTTACATTGACACTTGATGAATTCTGAGTTGTTGTCAATTCAGCTGTCTTAGTAGCCTCATTCCAGAAAAGTGTTGCCCCTACTGCTTCAGTTGTCTTCCTTAGGCTTAAATAAGTTGTCCCATTTAAGTTCAGCATTGGGTATTCCTCATCTTTCAAGCTTTTTCCATTAACTGTTATATCGTAAGTTATTGGATTTAAGATGTATTGAGCCGTTGCCCCTACTGTCCCTGTGATAAGACTACCTAAAACTAAACCTACCACAAACTTTTTCATATCAAAACTACCCCTCTCAATAAATACTTACCTTTTATATTATAACATCAATTAGCAATGATGGTCTAGCAAATTGTAAAAGTTTTCATGCACCATTTTTTATAAGTTGAATAGTATGTAGTATTCTAAAATTATTTCATGGAGGTAAATAAATATGAAAGACGGCTTAAAAAAGTTTTTTGGTGATAATAGCGATATATTGTTCTTCATCCTTGTTTTCTTAATACTATTTTGCAACGGAAAAGGCTACGATTGTTAATAAAGCATTTCTATAACCTACATAGAGTGAAAAGACTACTTAATTATTAGAGTTTTTGTAAAATCTCTACATTTGTAATTTCTAAAAGTACAATTTACATATTAGGTGATTCCATAAAGAGCTATATTTACTATTAAATTTTTTAACACCTTATATATTGAATACCCTTTCTACAACGAAAATCTTTAAAATTGATGATAAGCTTTTACTAATATACTGAATAAATTGCCTAATGTTATTATTTATTAATAGCAAAGCTTACATATGGGAGCATTCATGCTACGAATGTTCCCATATGCTATTTTTGTTTACTTAAAGAAAGCTTCATAACTACATTCATATGTAAAATGTAATAATCGGATAGACTTTGTCCTCCGATTATTACATCCACTACATTTTATTCTTTTAAACACATACTAAGCCATGAAATACTTCTTGGTAGTAAATAAGTAAACAAAAATCACTACAAATACCATTGTAAATTTTTTATAGTAGTCAAACAATTTCACGACTATAAACTTTACATGCCTAATTTCTTAATAAAACTAACAATCAGCAATACCCGCTACTGGTCCACATGGTCTACAGAAGAACAGTAATAAGAATAGAATAATAAACCATAAAATTTCATCGTTATCGAATATACCGCCTACAGAACCTTTACCTAACATAAAAATCAATCCTTTCATTTTAATTTCTTTACAATAGCATACTATTCATCAACAAGTTCTGTTGTTACAATTTCGCTAAGTAAAAAAAGAATTTATTCCGCCCATATTTTTATGAAAAATCAAGAAAAGCCTCTCCTATGTAACTCATATAAGTTTATAATGACCCTTATACTACTTTTTTAACTGCGGGATTAACACTTTGTTGGTCAAGTGAACCATAGAAGCTTTCACATTGTACATTACACCCGCAATTGTCACTCCACTCGACCGGTGAGCCTAAATGTTGAAGTAAATCTTGTAAATTTCCGGTCTTTTGTAAAGCCTCCAATCTAGTATTCCATATAGTCAATGCACCTTCCATTATCTGTGCCTTGGCTTTTTTAACTTCTTCTAAATTCTCCAACATTATATCATCTCCTTAAAAAAATCTAGGCGGAATAATTTTTTATGGCTTTATTTTGAAGATCACATATATCATTAAAATTGGTCATCTAAATTGCAGCAAAAGTAAAAATCTATATTTCGGCACTTATAGTTGCTGTAATATAACTCTCAATATTCTCAAATATATCTGGACATGTAGGATTACCGCAATTAATTGATATTAGAGGACACTTTTTGGTCTGACATGATGGATAAAATGCACACTTTCCACATTTCTCAGTACTATCAACATAGTCTTTTGTCCACATACCCATTTTTACTTTGTTCAGATTTAATGTTCCATCCACATTTATTACTCCTATACTGTTTATGGAGTTATCAAAGGCAACTGTACATTTATATATAGAGCCATCGGAACCTATTACTATTGAATTGCTTTTACTTGCATAACAGACATTTCCATGGGGGTCTAGCGATTGACGAACATCTTGTTTTGAAAAACCCAGATTAATACAAGCATTATTTAAATATGAAATATAATCTCCTATAAAAATTTGATCATGAAAGTATTCGTTTATGTTTTTATTACATCTTCCCCAATTTCTTATCGGCTGAAATGTTATCATAAATCGCTTGTCTGCTGAAAATTCAGGAGCTATTTCATCTCTAATCCAATTTTCAATTGTTTCAATTGTTGTTGGAGAAAAATTCACTCTAATCTTAACAGTAAGATCCTTATTATTAATATCCTTTAAAGCTATAAGGTTTTTCATAATTGTACTATACGTCCCCTGACCTCCAACTAACTTTCTGCTCCTATTATGTATTTCTTCAGGTCCATCTAGTGTTATCTGAAAATATAACACATTACGCTCAATAAGCTTTTCCACCCTCTCTGGTGTCAATAAATATCCATTGGTTGTCATTGAACTTAAATATTTAATATCGTTTTCGTTGCAGGATTCTATAAAAGCATCGGACATATCTAGTATTTCATCAAAGGCTAAAAGTGGTTCACCACCGAACCAAGAGCAAGTCATCCTTAAAAAATTTTCTCTTTCTGCTTTTTTCTTAACAAACAATTTTATCCCACGCATTATTTTAGGTGTTATAAGTCCGTTTTCGAAGCTTTCATAGCAATACGAACATCTAAAGTTACAGTCTTCATGAGGCATTATAGTAAGACCTAAAGTGCTGTCTTGCTCTTTTTCAAGAGTTGATCTCACTAGGTATTGCTCATTGATTTCACTATCAATCAAGAACCCTTGTACACAAAGTTCAGCTACCAATAATTCGTCTAGTTGAATCTCATCAATTCCATTGTTTAAAATATTTCTTACCCTATTTGTATGTTCCTTAGGTATTCGTGCAATAGCACCCATAAAACTGTTGTATAAGATTATTTCCTCACCCTTTTCAATTACAAAAGTATAAATTGATTTTTTCCATTTACTCAATATACTCCCTCCCTAAATGATTGGTATTGTGAACTGATGTTAATAGATAAAACAATTAATCAAACTTTTGTCAGGTGAATTAAATGCGAATTTGAAATGATAAACTGTCGATTTTTGACTATCTTAACTACTTAATTGCAATTTATTATATAATTAGTTATTTTTACCACTTGCAATAATATAATATACCATATTAAACCATATTTCAATATGTATTGTTTGTTTTTTACAAAAATTTTATCCTGATTAATTGTGTTGTTAATATTGAAAATATTAGTTTTAAGAACGGTAATACATAGTTTTTAGACTTAATCTTTGGCTAATTTTATTAAAAATTTTATTAGAAATATTTTTAACCCCAAATTTTTATTTTTTACTTTCGAATATTATTACAGTTATATATATTCAAAAAAATTTGCCCTACAAACTACATACTTCTATTCAACTATAACAATCTAAGCAGCACATACAACGAATGACAAAAACACAACATAAGCCGACTTAAAAGTAGAAATTTATATCAAATATTAAACATTAATATTTGGTATATATTATAAACATAAGTATTTATATTATTTTGAAAGGATGATTATGATGATTAAGAAGACCAAAGGATTATTAGCCTTATGTATGTTAGTATCAGTAATGCTAACAAGTGTATGCGGAGTAAATGCCGCACCAAAGCCAAAGAAACCTGCACCACCGCCACCACCAGCAAAAGAAAAAATAAAGATTGAGATCCACACACACCACAAAGTGCCAAAGGCACAACAAAATATCAATATCACATTTATTGACTTGAGCAATTCACACTGGGCATATGTTTCAGTATCCGATCTTTATAATCGTGGAATTATTGCTGGATTCTCAGATAATTCCTTTAGACCAAACGATCAGGTTACAAGATCTCAGTTTGCAACAATGTTAGCAAAAACACTCAGCTTAGAAACAAAAAGTAAATCTGAAACCTTTAAAGATGTTCCTAAAAACAGATGGGACTTCCAATCAGTAGAAGCTGCAAAGTCCTACCTAACAGGATATAAGAAAAGCAATGGTGATATGTTCTTCTATGGTGAAAGAAGTGCTGTACGTGAAGACATGGCTGTTGCATTAGTTAAAGCACTTGAATTACAAGTAGTTAGTAATGATAAAAAATTAAAAGAAGTATTTGACGATTACGATAAAATTTCTGAAAATTTAAGAGATTTTGTTTATACCGCTTATGAAGAAGGAATTATGATCGGATCTAATGGACAATTCAATCCTCAAGGTTCTTTAACTAGAGCTGAAGCTGCTGCTCTTTTAGAAAAAGTTATCGAAAAGACAGAAAAGATTGTTATTGGTGACTATGAAGACGAAGACAAAGTAGTAATAGGCAACGAGTCCGATGCTACACTTAGTGCTCTTAAGTATGATGGTCAAATGGTTGAAGATTTCGACAAAATTGATACATATTATGTAGTAAAGCTTAACAATAAGGATATTCCTAAAGTTACAGCAAAAGCAACTAATTCTGATGCAGACGTTAGTATTACTCAAGCAACAGAAGTACCAGGATATGCAAGTGTAGTTGTAACTTCTAAAGACAAAGAAACTAAAAAAACATATACAATTCGTTTCGTAGTAGAAGAAGCAAGTTCAGATGCTACACTTAGTGCTCTTAAGTATGATAATGTGCTTGTAAAAGATTTTGATAAAGATGAAACTCACTACACAGTGAATCTTGCTGATGATGAGGACATCCCTACAGTTACTGCTGTTGCAAACGATGATGACGCTACAGTGTCTATAACTCAAGCAACAGAAATACCTGGATATGCAAAAATAGTTGTAGTTGCTGAAGATGGTGTGACAAGAAATATTTATTATGTAAAATTTACAATGAATAAAAGTTCTGATGCAACACTTAGATCTCTTAAATATGATAACAAGAGCGTAAAAAACTTTGATGCTGATACTACATCTTATATTGTAGAACTTGACGATGATAAGTATATTCCTAAAGTTACAGCTGTTGCAAACGATGATGATGCTAGATTGACTGTTACTCAGGCAACATATTTGCCAGGAACAGCTAAAGTATCTGTAAAAGCTGAAGACGGTACAGAAAATCTATACAAAATTCACTTTGTTTTAGCAGATTAATTAAGTAGTAAATAAAAGTATCCCCAGCAATCCGCTGGGGATTTTTATTTACACTTCTTTCGAACGAAGTGAAAAAGAACATTAATTTTCTCTTTTACTTGCTAAGATCTGTGCCAACAAGTCATGTCCTTCCGGTAGCATTTCAATGGGAATATCCCTTTCAATTATCCTCTCAGTTTCTAGAATATCAAACATTGCCGTTGCAACATCCTTGTCCTTTGATATTTTCCTTAGTGTTTCTCCAACTATTTTAGGTCTTATAGTTGCAGCTTTACCAAAATCCACAGCTGCAGTTTTATCAGCTGTACTTCTTATTATATTAACCTGATTAGCTCCATCTTGCTTAATTGCCGATGTTACCTGTCTTAATCGGTTTACAACCTTGCTCTCAATTTGTCTTATCATTTCAAGATCTCTGAAATGAACCTTACGAACATAACAGGAACCTAGCCTATATCCCCATTCATTTGATTTTTCAGAAACTTCGTCTCTTACTGTTTTACTCATTGTGTGCCTATCTGCTAACATTTTCTCAAGATGTAAATTACTAAGACATCTTACTGTTGAATTGCCAACATTTGCTGCAAGTGATCCCCGTGGATCGGTATTTCTAAATATATAGTCTAGGGGATTACTGATATACATTTCATACCATATACCGATCATTATAAAAATAATAACACTAGATTACTAACAGGTTATTATTATTCATCCAAAACCCAATTTATCCTTTCAATGATTTTATTATAGCATTTACATTCTAGTTACAACAACAGCAAAGCTAATAAAAACGAAGGGCATCGAGCTCCTTCGCTTTTGCCTCTTTCACTTCCTTCGAAAGAAGCGTAATAACAAAAGCCTATCTCACTTACAGCGTTAGTAAGATAGGCTTTTTATAAATTCCTATACTCTTAAAAATATCCTATAGCTTTTTTAACACTCAGTTTTAATAAAAAGCCAAACTTAAAATCCAATACAATCAAATCATTCCGGGATTTTTAACATCTACTTCGCATTCTTCATCATAGTTAATTTCAGCACGCATAAATCCAAAAAGCTTGAAGAACTCTTCTCTATATCCTTTAATATCGGATACTTGTTCAATATTATCAGTATTTACCAAAGCCCACAATTTAGCCACTTCATTTTGTACATCCTCTTGCATTTCAAAGTCATCTAAACGTATCCTACCAGCTTCATCAAGCAATAGATTATCTGCATATAATCGTTCTTTCAATAGCCTATACATTTGTTCAATACAACCTTCATGAGTTCCCTTGGTCTTCATCGCTTTGTATAAAAGTGAAATATATAGAGGAACTACAGGTATTGCTGAACTTGATTGAGTTACCAAAGCTTTATTAACTGAAATGTACGCCTTACCATTAATTCCCTTAAGCATTTCTGTTATATTTTTTGCCGATGTATCAAGGTGTTCTTTTGCCTTTCCTATTGTACCGTCTTTATATACAGCATGAGTCAATTCCGGACCTATGTATGAAAACGCAACGGTGGTAACATCATCAGCAAGTACTCCAGCATTTTTAAGTGCTTTCATCCACATCTCCCAGTCTTCTCCACCCATAACAGCTACCGTCTGCCTGATTTCATCTTCAGTGGCAGGCTCTATGGTTACATCCGATACTTCACCGTTGTGGAAATCAACTGTTTTATTTGTGTAGGGCTTTCCTATAGGCTTTATTACAGAATTAAATACCTCACCTGTCTGCGGATGAGTTCTTCTTGGAGAAGCAAGACTGTATATTATAAGATCAACCTTTCCCCAATCCTTTTTGATAAGCTCAATGGTTTGCTCTTTAATACTATCTGAAAAAGCATCTCCATTAATACTTTTTGAATATAATCCTGCTTTGATTGCCTCTTCCTCAAACGCTGCCATATTGTACCAACCAGCCGTTGCTGTACGCTTACTGTCCGCAGGTCTTTCAAAAAATATACCTATAGTGTCTGCACCAGAGCCAAAAGCCGCTGCAACTCGTGAAGCTAATCCATAACCGGTTGACGCTCCAATTACCAGAACTTTTTTAGGTCCGTTTATCGGTTCTTTACTTTTGACATAATCAATCTGTTCTCGAACATTTTGTGTACACCCTTCTGGGTGTGCCGTAGTACAAATAAATCCTCTAGTTTTTGGCTTTATAATCATTGTTTATCTCCTTTAAAGTAAAAAGATATTTATTACTTAACAATATTTTTTACATACAATAATATAACCTAATATTGATATAAAATCAAACATAACTACTATAATTGGAAATATATGATTATTACAAACTTTTTAGTTTTATCTTGTTTGTAGGCAGTGTAAACATTAATTTTTAAAAAAAGGTAAACAATTTATACTTTTATGACGATAAAAAACATAGAAATGGTTTATGCTTGTAAAGTTAACTTTATACTTAACAAATTCCAAAAAAAGAGGGTGTAAGGTTGAAAAAGAATAGTAGAGATTGTCCAAATATTTAAGTGCATAGCAAACAAACCATCTTTCGGTGGTTTTAAAAATTGAATATGTAGACAAAATTAAGGTTATTCAGTAGCTGACTTGATTC
>JAAYPF010000211.1 GCA_012519925.1 Clostridiaceae bacterium | reverse complement strand
ATTGTTGAGAAAGGACCTTTTAAGTTAGTAGGACTTAGGAAGAGAGTTCCAATTATTTTTGAAGGTGTCAATCCAGAGATTGCAAAAATGACCGAACTTTTAACACCAGAGGTTATAAAACAATTAAAAGCAATTTCAGATGTAGAACCAAGAGGTATCATTAGTGCTTCCACTAATTTTTCAGAAGGTAGAATGGAAGAAAAAGGTGAGTTAGATCATTACATTGGAGTAGCAACATCAAGTAATGAAACTGCAGATTTTGATGTATTAAAAATTGATGCAAGTAGCTGGGCTGTATTTGAATCGATTGGACCATTCCCGGAAACACTTCAAAATGTATGGGGAAGGATATACTCAGAGTGGTTTCCATCTTCAGGGTATGAGGCAGCCCCAGGTCCTGAAATTTTGTGGAACGAGAGTCCAGATACCGGAAATCCAAAGTATCGAAGCGAAATCTGGATTCCAGTAAAGAAAAAAGACTAATAATTACATCAATGTTCATGGTTGAGGGTGCTCCTTAGTTAGAGTCCCCTTTTCTTTAACAGCGGGATAGAGAAAGTCGATATTTCCCCTCAAACGAGAGCCAATTTTGGATATGTTTCCAACTACGAGCGTGGATATTTTCCCAGGTTCGAGAGTGGGTAAATTTAGTACAAAAAAGCCGTTTT
Organism: Clostridiaceae bacterium; assembly: GCA_012519925.1. GTDB lineage: Bacteria > Bacillota > Clostridia > Acetivibrionales > Acetivibrionaceae > Acetivibrio. The sequence goes on along the minus strand of JAAYPF010000211.1, from coordinate 9,082 downwards.
GATAGCTATACTGACCTCTCAAAACATGTGGAGAGTGTTGCATTGATAACAAGTGTTGATAAATAAGAGTGCAAAAGTGCTTTGATATAAAGGGATTTCCGTGATTTTGGACCGTATTCAAGCTAGGTTCTAGGTCACGGATTTTGTATTTGTAAGAAATATCTAAAACTATGAAAACACAAGGTTGTGTGGACATTATTACTTTTTGGCAACCGAGTTGACGAAATTACTGTCAAAAAGGTGGCGAGTGGATAGAATTACTGTAAAAACTCTTACGGATGAGGTGGAAAGTCAAGGCAAAGAAGAACGTATTGCAGAGATGATGAAATTTATAGAAAAACACACTGACTCAAAATTTCTGTTGAGTATCTCAAGAACTACCCGAAAAACAGGGAAAATGGATGGAGCGAAGAATTACAGGGAGTCACTACTGATAATTCCAATTGGTACTTTACTCAAAGGGGCAGACTCTGGAAATTCCCATTTACAAAAGATATATGCGATGAAGTAACTGCTTCTCAACCTGAAAAGGACATTCTTTCAGTCAAGCTCTCAGTTCATGGATATAATCATATGGGAGATCCTGCTTTTGCAGAAAACATGGTATTTGTACCCATTGAGCCAGAATCAGAAAGTGACCTGCCAAAAGTTCAGATTTATAATAGCAAAGACCTCGAGCACATTGCTCGTTACAATCTTAACAAACAGAAGAAAGCACCCTGGTGTGCCATTTGTCCGCAGACAAGGTGTGCTGTTTTCCTCTGATTTTGATAATGTAGACAGGCTTTGCGTGTATCATACCAAAGATTACCTTGGGGGCCTGGGCATTAGCTTTTCGCACTATCTATATTTATACGATGAAGAGTGCCAAACCCTTTCATTGGAAAGACTACAGGGCGGGGGTTTTTCCAGGAACGGCAGCCTTCTTTATCTGGTTTCAGACAATGGTAGCGATGGAGGGATTTTTATATTTAATCCCATGACTGGTCGTATGATAAAACGTATTCCGGTGGACTATTCCAGATATCTAGGTGAGGAACTGGAGGGGGATAGCTGTCATTGATGCCGAGGCATATAAGATGCCCGGAATTGAGGGGCAGATTCACATGGTAATGATTGACAATGAGGGAGTAGGTGATATGGGAGATATCGACTGGTTCAACGGTTACATATTTGTCCCTTTTAGCGGTGGCAGAAAACTTGTCATAGCGTTATTCTCAGCATCAGACCTTGAAATGAAAAGTTATGTGATACTGGAGGATTTGAGTGATATTGGTTGGTGTGCGGTGCAGCCTCATACGGGTGTACTTGTCACATCAAACTCTTCTATCAACAGAGAAAATCCTGTCCACTTATACCAGATCAATTTATCTCTTCTGGAATCCGATGTATTGTCATTGGAACCCATTTGTACAAAAGCCTTTGCAAAACCCAACGGAGAAATTATTGAAATGTGCTGTATGCAAGGTGTTACCTTCATACCGGATGGCTCCATGCTGTATTTGATCAAGGGGCATTTTGATGACAACAGAACTAATGGCGGCATTCGCCTTTTCGACTTTTTATCTGGAATTCTCCTGGCAAGATCCCGGAATGGCAGCGGTAGTTTCAATTTTGCCTATGATGTAGGTGCCCCTTATGAGGAACCAGAAGGCATTACTTACTGGGATTTGGATGCAAAATCAGCACCTGGAATTAAAGGACAGTTGCATGCCTTCATGCTGGACAATGAATGGTCTACTGATGATATATATCTAAAGCACTATCGGGTTTATTTCGATGAAGAATATCAACCTCCCATGCGTGGGAAGTATAAAGCGAACCGTTCTAAGGATAAAAGGGAAGTCCATACTGCGGATTGCAGTTGGGCAGACAACATTGCCCTAAAAAACGAGATTTGGTATTCAACTGTTGGGGAAGCATTGGAAGATGGATATGATGGATGTGCTCATTGCCTGAAGAAATATCATCAAAGATGATCCGTGTTAGGATGATATAAAATAAATTACAAGTAACACTATAAGGGGCTGTTGTACTAAGAAGTTTAGTGTAATAGTTCTTTTGTACCTTAGAAATTATATTTTTATTTGATTAGTAAACTACAGTGGTATATAATGATTCCATAAGGTTGAATTTGGAAAAATCAATATATTTCCAACCGATTACGATTTATTTATGTATGATTTTGCGATTTTTTAGTTCGAATTTTTTCCTATTGATACGATTTACATATGGTGTTAAATATAGTTGATTTAAGAGCGTTTTCCTTCACTACAAGAGAATAGGTGAATAAAATCATGGCGCATGAGGGAGCATAAAAACACCCGTAAATATAAAATACTAAGGAGAATAATTATGAGAAGTTTTGCTACGTTTGATCTACAATATGCACACAGGTTTTTTGGATTTAAAGGTGAAGCACAGTATTTACACGGACATACAGGAGTATTGACGATTGAAGTAGAAGATTCTGTCAACATGGGAGTTAATATGGTATTTCCTTGTAATGAAATTCAGAAAACTGCTTGGGAAGTATTACAAAACTTTGACCACGCACTAGTTTTAAGAGAAGACGATCCATTACTTCCAGCTATTCTTGGAGTTTACGAAGCGCAAGGCATCAAGGAAGGTGCACCAACCAATAAGCAGAAAGGTCCAGCTTTTAAGACCGAACTTGCAACCGCGTATCCGGAATGTCGTTTAGTTGTTACAAAAGAAACAATGACCGTTGAAGGTATGATTAAAATAGTTTATGATTTACTAAAGGATAAACTAAATATTGCTAAAATTACATTTACAAGTGGAGTAAACGGTGCAACAGAAGAGTATGAACCTAAAAAAGATATAGACCGTTGTCCACTATGTGGAATTGCATTAAATGAAAATGGGGTTTGTCCTAAATGTGGATATAAAAAATAAAATATTTTGACTTTATGTAAATATGATTTTAAGGCACTCTATACCAAGTTGTTTAGAGTGCCTTGATCTTTATATGAACGAAAAATTGATTTATGTAATTTCTGCATATTTTAAGGAGTTGACGATATTTACTCACGGCATTTTGCAACCTAACTTGGCTTAAAAAGCAGTTTCAACACTTTAGTCAGCTACAGCATCAAGTCTGGGGTTTTCATCCATTCCAAGGAGAATATCTTCAAGTCTTCTTGCAAGATTTTTCATTCTATAATAATCTCTATTTATAAATTCGAGAAAAGTATTTTCAAAATATAATTTTATCATACAAAGAACAATAGCAACTGTAATAATAGCTACAGTAAAAGTCCCGAATGCTTTAATACCTTGCTCAAATGTAGATACATACTTGAATACCCAAGCAATAAATTGAGACCACAATGGAATAAAGAGTACTACAAATACAGAAGGTATAACAGGTATTTTGAACTTTAGGCTTTCAGCATGTTTTTCATATCTAGTAATAAGCTTCTCAACTTTGCTGGGAGTATACCAATTTAATTCAATAAGTTTATCTACAATCTTAGCTTGTATTATATCGTAAACGCCCATGCCAACTCTAATTCCTTTAATATCGGCTTTATATCTATCCTTTGCAACACTTTTAGAAAAGTGTGCAAGAAACCAAAGAGATGTAAAAAACAAACCAACAAAAGTAATTATAATCAGGAAATGAGCTAATGAATTACCTATAAATAGTTTTATTACAACAAATATGCTAATTAGTCCTGTTAGGATATTGAAGATTATAATACCAAAAAATCGAATGGGTATATATCTAAACAAAAGATTATAAAGACCTGAAATTTTCTTGTAATAATCGTAAAAATCAAACATTTCGGACACTCCTTTACTTAATTTTACTAATCAAACTTCGTACATGAAAAGTAGACTGAGCCTGAAAAAATCAGTGATTTCGGACCAAAAAGCATGGCAAAATCCTCAGAAATATGGTAAAATACTATCGACTAAAATAATACAAAATTACCAATTAGAGAGGATTAGCTATGGGAATATTCTATCAAATAATTCCAAAGAAGAAAAGACTCTAAAATCAAATTCTTGCTTTATGAAAGAGTATTCTGTAGGTAAACACCTAAAAAGGTAAATGCATATATGAATAAGGGTATACCTGTAATGAGAATCTTTATAAAACTTATATAGCTTGTTTTCGCAAAGAAAAACATGTATATGATTATATTGAACGGCACTCATAATTGTGGTTTTTCAAAGGATGTAGTCTGTCGGCTTATAAATTCACCATTAATAAACGGGTCTACATTTTTATTAAACCTTGCTATATGTGTAATGAACGGTAAAATATCAACATTGACTATTAATGAAAGAATAGATCATATTTTTTATAATAAAATTAGTTAGTTTTTCATTGATTTCCATTATGCGATTACAGTAATGTATTGCCGCCTAAATCATTTGGGCTTTTTTGGTAATCTATTAATTATAGATAGATTAAGAAAAAGGCGGTTATAATAATATGGTCAAGAAATTATACAAAGCAGGTTTTAAAAAAATCGGCAATATACTTGCCTCGCGAGGTTTGACATGTTTTATAGAAATAGTTTCAAGCATATGAGAGTTTGATGGCAGGAAATAATAAAGACATGGATGTAAGTAAAGAAGAGTAGATGAAGAAGTATAAAATAGCTATGAGGATAAGAAGGGATTCAGATGGAAAAATATGCAGATATCGATTTTAAAAGGGTTAGAAAAGTATTAAAAGAAATAACTGCTATCGATCGGAAGCTAAAGTATATAATAGATAGTGAAAAAAAACAGGCTCAGAATATAAAAACTCTTTCAGAGTCTGTAAAAGAAGAAATAATACGGGAAGCACTTTCAAATGTTAGTATTGATCAAATAAATGCCGATAAAAAGGGGATTCGGGTTAACCTATTAAAAGAAGTAGGCATCAAAAATATACAGCAGATCTTGGATATGCCATATAACAGACTTATTGCGATAAATGGAATTGGAGAACAAACTGCAGATAAAGTGAAAGAAATTGCTAATAAGATTAATAGGAATACAAGACAGACCATTCATCTAAGAATCGATGTTGAAAACAAAAGCGTAAAAAGCGAAAGATTGGTGCATGAATTATACAAGTTTTATAACAGCTCTAAATTACGTGATGGTTGTAAACAGATTTATAATTTAAATCATGCACCATTAATACAGGACATAAATCATGTAAAACGCACAAAAAATCGATTATTATGGTTTTTTTCGTTAAGTAGGACAAAGATGAGAGCTGTATCAGCTATGAATAAGCTCGAATTGACACTATCAGGCGAATATTCTAAATCAGCAATGGGAATTATAACTGCTTACAATAGCATTGAAAGAATACAGTCATCTGAAGCATGGGATGACTTTATTAAGAATTCATCTTCATATTATGCAATTCTTGAAAAAATATCAGGAGAGAAGCTAGATAAAATCTCTACTCGTGGTGGACTTCCTGAAGAGCTGGTTAATCAAGTGGATGCCTATCAACTAGATACAGAATTATTACATGTTACATTAAGAAATTATCAAGTTTTTGGTGCAAAATATATATTAAATCAAAAAAATACTTTGCTTGGGGATGAAATGGGATTGGGAAAAACAGTTCAATCTATTGCTGCTATGTGTGATTTGAAGAAGAAAGGAAAGTCACATTTTCTTGTTGTTTGCCCTGCAAGTGTAATAATCAATTGGATTCGAGAGATAGCTAAACATAGTAAGCTAGATGTTTACAAAGTTCATGGTCATGATAGGGATAATACCTTTAATGAATGGCTAAAGAATGGAGGGACTGCAGTAACGACATATGATACAGTTTCTAAATTAGATGGTTCTGAAAAAATAATTATTCACATGCTAATTGTAGATGAGGCACATTATATTAAGAATCCTAATACAAAAAGAACTAAAAATATACTTAAATATTCTGAAAACTCAGAGATTCTATTGTTTATGACTGGGACTCCTATTGAAAATAAGGTTGAAGAAATGCAATTCTTAATAAGCTGTCTTCAGTCTAATATAGCAAATAAAATCAAGGATATTAAGCATTTAGCTGGTGCACCACTATTCAAAAAGGAAATTGCACCAGTATATCTTAGAAGAATACGAGAAGATGTGCTTACTGAACTACCAGATATATTGGAAAAAGAAGAATGGTGTAGTTTTAATAAGCAAGAACTGGAAATGTACAAAAGAGCGGTAAGTTCGGGTATTTTCATGCAAATGAGGCAGTTATCTTGGCATGTTCAAGATATTATGGATTCAAATAAAGCTAAACGACTAATCGAAATTTGTGAGGACGCTAAATTGCAGAACCGAAGGGTAATTGTGTTCTCTTTTTTTAGAAATGTAATTGATAAAGTAGTAGAGCTACTAGGTGATCAGAGTATGGGGCCTATCACGGGTAGTACTTCTCCACTTATGAGACAGGAGATTATCGATAGTTTTTCAACATCACCTGCGGGTACTGTTTTGATTTGTCAAGTAATTGCTGGAGGAGTTGGACTCAATATTCAATCAGCAAGTACTGTCATATTCTGTGAACCGCAAATAAAACCTTCAATAGAGAATCAAGCGATATCGAGAGTATATAGAATGGGACAAATGCAAAAAGTAGTGGTTCATAGATTATTGACAGAAGACAGTGTTGATGAACGAATTATGTGGCTTTTAAAAAGGAAGCAGGAAATTTTTGATAGCTTTGCTCATAAATCTTCAGTTGCACAAGCAAGTGAAAAATTAACAGAATCCACATGGATAAATATAGTTATAAAAGAAGAGCGTGAAAGACTAGGAATACAACCATTAACCGTACATTAGTGATGGTAAGTGCTATAAGTTCATTCTTCATGTTGAGAAAAGCATCTACTTTTGTTTTTTCTGGATAAGTACATAGTATACTCAAAACAGAAAAAATCATTTTGGCTTGTTATTTATGTTAACTTACTATTATCAAATGGAAGACCATATTTTGCACAGAACTTTGGAACTAAAGCTTTGTCCTTTGATTCCCATCCGCATTCATCGCAAGACCAATCCTTTGTTTTCATTTTATCGATAATTACTTCCATTGCTTCGTTATCTATAGTATAATCAGCTATATCAATAACACTAGTTTGTTCGGCTTCGTATTTGGCGAATTCTTCAGGTGTCATATGAGCCATTTCCGAGAGATGTTTTTGTAGATACAAGTTATTTATTTCACTTGAGGAGGTATTTATGGACATTATAGAGCATAATCGTGAGGCATGGAATCAGCAGGTTGAGGAGGAAAACATTTGGACAAGACCAGTTGATTCAAAAACAATAGAAGACGCTAAAAAAGGGAATTGGAGTGTTCTTCTGACTCCCATCAAACCTGTTCCTTTAGGGTGGTTTCCAGAACTTAAAGGTAGAAAAGTACTATGTTTAGCATCAGGTGGGGGACAGCAAGGACCTGTTTTTGCTGCTGTTGGAGCTGATGTAACTGTGTTTGACAATAGTCCTTCTCAGCTTAAAAGAGACATAATGGTAGCTGAAAGGGATGGATTATCTATAAAAATAGAGCAAGGAGATATGCGTGATTTATCAAGGTTTGCTAATGAAAGTTTTGATATGATATTTCATCCAGTATCAAACTGCTTTATGGACGATGTAAATAAAGTATGGAAAGAGTGTTATAGAGTTTTAAAGAAAGGTGGAACTTTATTAGCAGGTTTTTGTAACCCAATAACATACATTTTCGATTTTAATGAGTGGGATGAAAATCAAAAACTTATAGTAAGGTATAGTATTCCATATTCTGATTTGGAACAACTTCCAAAAGAACAGTTAGAAGCAAAGATAACAAATAAAACTTCACTGGAATTTGGACATTCCTTACAAGATCAAATTGGTGGTCAGATTAATGCTGGCTTTATGATAAGCGGGTTTTATGAGGACTCCTCGGGTGGGGATTTATTGGACCCTTATATAAATACTTTTATTGCAACTAGGGCAATTAAGTAAGATGGAGGGTTAAATATGTTTATAGAATATATTGAGTTGTTTGTTAAGGGTGATTAAGATTATATTAATCATCCTTAAATGCGAATACAGCAATTCTCAAATTAATTAATCACTATTGCCGTAACTTAAATGTTTTTGGAGCAATCCTGTAAATTATCTTCAATAGTGAAGTTAATATCTTTTAATACCTCTTTTTTTAAAAAAACTTTTTGATAAATGCTCTATTACAAAATTCATGATTGTCTCCCTTTTTAGTATAGAATGTTTGTAAATGTTATTGTAGCCATTAAAATGGTTGTTTTTCCAATACTATAATTATACATCTTTTAGCAAATCTATCAATAGAGTGAGAAAAAGCTTTAGTACTCGTTAATAAGTTTTTGATTTGTGTTTTCTTCAGTTTATTTTATAGGATTTAGGTTGTGATACCTGTATATTATAGCAAAGAATTCTCTATGAGGTTTAATATACCAATTTTAGTGGATTTTTGATTAGAATTGCATAGTATAATGAGTTGATGTAAAATTTATATGATAGGAAATGAAGAAGCTTAAAGGTTAAATCCATAGAAAGAATACGAAATTTTGTTCAATAGGGAAAAACCACAGGAAATAAAATGAGGTGACTTTATGCCGTTTGTAATAATCCGTAATGATATAACGAAAGTTAATGTTGATGCAATAGTTAATGCTGCCAACTCTTCTTTGCTTGGTGGGGGAGGAGTTGACGGAGCAATCCATCGTGCTGCAGGACCAGAGTTGCTTGAAGAGTGTCGCAAACTTGGCGGATGTGAAACTGGTCAGGCAAAAATAACAAAAGGGTATAGGCTTCCTGCAAAATATGTTATTCATACTGTCGGTCCTGTTTGGAATGGTGGTAAAAAGGTTGAAAAAGAATAGTAGAGATTGTCCAAATATTTAAGTGCATAGCAAACAAACCATCTTTCGGTGGTTTTAAAAATTGAATATGTAGACAAAATTAAGGTTGTTCAGTAGCTGACTTGATTCTGTAACCTTGGAATTTTGCCATTAATATAGCCTGCTCTACAGTAATCTCACGCTCGGCAGGAATAACGTCAGATTTTTTATAAAGT
>JAAYPF010000210.1 GCA_012519925.1 Clostridiaceae bacterium | reverse complement strand
GTTCATAAGGTGGCAGAATCGTATACAATACAAGTCTTTTGAAGTAGCATATTAAAAGCGTGCTCTAATAATACCGAAACCTAATACCTAATATGTTCGGAGGTAATAAATGATGGCTGAATTCAATAAGAAAATTACTGCACTAACCTTTGATGATGGACCGGATGTTATGTTAACAAATTTAATACTTGATAAACTTGATAAATTTAATGTACCGGCAACATTTATGGTTGTTGGACAAAGAATAAACGACACTACTAGTAGTGTTATTAAAAGAATGGTAAATTCGGGTCATGAATTGGGAAACCATTCATGGGGATATTCAAGCATGGGTGATATGTCTAAAGAAGAAATAAAGGAATCTGTTAGTAAAACAACTGCTGCCATAGAAAGTTATTCAGGGACATCACCAAAATTTTTTCGTGCACCTAATCTTGTATATAGCAAAACTCTATATGATAATGTTGACTTGGTATTTGCACATGGTATAACAGCAAATGATTGGGTTCAGACAACTACTGCACAGCAACGAGCCGACGAAATTTTAAGACAGATAGAGGATGGTGCTATAATTCTATTACATGATGTTCAACCACTTCCGCATCCTACTCCTGAGGCACTAGACATAATAATTCCTGAACTTAAGGATCAAGGATATGAATTTGTTACATTAAGTGATTTGTTTTTAAGAAGAGGGTTGGATTTGAGTGCATGTAAGGGTAAGGTCTATTCCGTTGTACCTTAAATCCCCAGTATTACTTTGATTTAGTAAAAAGTAAACTATCTAGAGGTGTAAGAAGTGCTACAGCACTCTTAATAGTATATAAGAAACCATAATATCTTCGCAGAAAAAAATAGTTTTGTAAGTATTATCGGCATTTCAAAAAAAATAGTTATACTTTAAAAAATAATGTTAATATGAAATGCTATAGATTTTATATATAATTAAAATATAACATGTGGTTATTATTCTTATCTAAAACTCTTGCAGTAAAGATTTAACATCATATCAGATGGGCTTGCAGATCGACAGTTTTACTATTCTTAGAAGTACTCAATACAAATCCCAGATATAGGTAGAGTGATTTAAACTTGCAAGCATTTTTGTCCTTAATCCGTAGTTATCTAGCTGCGGTATAATAAAAAAATATAAGGGAAAGAGTATTTGGAGGTAGAGTTTATGTATTTATCGAAAATCACAAGATGCCTTTCTGTTGTGCTATGTGCATTATTATTGTGCACCCTAATGCCATCAGAAATAACAGAAGCAGCAATGCCTACATCATCAGGATTCTCAGTAAATGTTTCATCAACTTCAGGTAAAGTCGGAGAACAGATAGTGGTACCTATAAATCTTGCAAATGTACCAGCTGTCGGAGTAAGTACGGCAGATATGTCAATCAGCTATGATGCAACTATGCTTGAGTATGTCAGTGGCACGGCTGGAAGCATAGTTACTAATCCTGCCACAAACTTTGGAATCAATAAAGAAAAGGATGGCGTAATAAAAGTACTGTTCCTTGACTATACGATGTCAAATGGAAGTATTCGCACCAATGGGGTATTTACAAATCTGACATTTAAAGTATTAAGTTCAACTCCAGCTTCTACAACAGTAGACATTACACGTGCAACTTTTGGAGATGTTGAACTTAACGGTTTACCAGCAACAAGGAGTTTTGGAACGGTAACCTTAAATGGCGGTGGTGCGGTACCCACGTCTACTATAACAGTAGCACCAACACCAGTACCAACACCAACACCAGTGAATACATCTACAGGCTTTACAGTAAATGTTTTATCCACTTCAGGAAAATCTGGAGAACAGATAACAGTACCTGTTAGCTTTGTAAATGTACCAGCAATCGGAATATCTACAGTAGGTATGACAATCAATTATGATGCAACCAAGCTTGAGTACATTAGTGGTAAAGCAGGAGGAATAGTTATTAGACCTGAAACGGATTTCGAAATAAACAAACAATCTGATGGTAAGTTGAGAGTGTTGTTCCTAGACTATACAATGGTTAATAATCACATAGCACAGGATGGAGTGTTCATGAATCTTACATTTAAAGTGCTAAGTTCGACTTCATCTACAACAACTATAAATATTACGAATGATTCATTTGGAGACAATAATCTTAATCGAATTACAGCAAAATTAAATTCTGGCACGGTAACAATAACTGGTAATACAACAACGCAGACACCTACATCTACTAAGACACCAACGCCTACTAAAACACCAACACCTACTAGTACGCCAACACCAATTAGCACACCAACAGCAACATTGCCAGCGACACCCACACCTACAATCCCAGTATCCACAGGATTTACAGTAAGCGTATCGTCTGCTTCTGGTAATTCTGGAGAGCAAATTGTAATACCTATTAATTTTGCAAATGTACCAGCAGTTGGAATAAGCACAGCAGATATGACAATAACTTATGATTCAGCAAGGCTAGAGTATGTGACTGCTGCAGCAGGAAGTATCATTACAAACGCAAAAACAAATTTTGAGATAAACAAAGAAACTGATGGAAAATTAAAAATATTGTTCTTAGACTATACAATGAAATCTGAAGATATAAGACAGGATGGAGTATTTGTAAATATTACTTTTAAAGTAAAAACATCATCAGCAGTATCAACAAACGTTAGTATTTCAAAGGCAACCTTTGGAGATAGGGACTTAAATGGTTTACCAGCAAAATTAATCTTAGGAACAGTAAAATTAAATGGTGGTGAAACAGTAGTAACACCAGAACCAGTGACACCTACACCAGTAATAACATCTACACCTATTAATACAAATCCACCTTCAGGATTAACAGTTTATGTTGATTCGGTTGATGGAAAATATGGAGAACAGATAATAGTACCTATAAAATATGTAAATGTTCCTGCAAGTGGAATTAGCACAACAGATATGACAATTAAATATGATGCTACAAAACTTGAATACATAAGTGGAGCAGCAGGAAGCATAGTCACAAATCCTGGCACAAACTTTGAGATAAACAAAGAATCTGATGGGAAGCTAAAAATATTATTCTTAGATTATACGATGCTTTCAGAATTTATTAGTAAAGATGGAGTGTTTACGAACCTTACTTTTAAAGTGAAGACATCGGCAGCAGAATCTACAAGTATAATTATTGATAAGGCAACTTTCGGGGATAAGGATTTGAACAGTATACCTGCAAAATTAAATGCAGGGACAATAGCACTAAATGACGGTGGAATAATACCAACACCGGTACCAACACAAACTCCACCTCCATCTCAATCAGGAGACTATACTGTTACCTATACACAGAATGCTTGGGGAACTGGTGCAACAGTTAATTTGACTATAAAGAATAACAGCTCTACAGCAGTTAATGGTTGGACAGTAAATTTCAGCTTTGCTGGTAATCAGAAAATAACAAACTCATGGAATTGCAGTTATACACAAAATGGCAACTCTGTTTCAATAACAAATGCAAGTTATAATAGTGATATACCTGCAGGTGGCTCAGTAACAGTTGGATTTAATATTTCATACAGCGGAACAAATTCCGAACCAACGAATTTTGTTGTTAATGCGTCATCAACAGGAGATTCAGGTTCAACACCGCCAACACAAGACACAGATTGTTCAGCAAGCTATACACAGAATGCTTGGGGTACTGGAGCGACAGTAAACATTACAATTAAAAATAATGGTTCTACTGCAATAAACGAGTGGACAGTTAACTTCAATTATGCAGGTAATCAGAAGATAACAAACGCATGGAATTGCGATTATAGTCAAAACGGTAACGCTGTTACGCTTAAAAATGTAAATTATAACGGAACAATACCTGCAGGTGGAACACTTACAATTGGATTTAACATCTCATATACTGGTACTAATTCAATACCTACAAACATTACTGTTAAATAATCTTAAGCAAACTAAGTTTCAAAGTAGATAAAAATTAATACATTACAATTACTATGGGGAAAGTCTTTCTTTCCCCATAGTGCTTAATGTTCTAGATTTATTGGAGAATCAAAGTAATAATTTTAAAACTACAATTGTAAGTTTCGTGTTTTTTAAGAAGCCCGTTGAAAATTTAAGAAAAAAATTATATAGTATATGTGTATTTTCTGAGTTGCTTTCTCGAAATAGTCTAATTATGAAGCGGATTTTCTTGATAGTATAGGAATTTGCATTTTGAAAGTTCGCCCAAAGGGTGCTAAGTTTAGAAATTAATATTGCTTTTTGAGTATATCTGCTTCTTTATAGTGCACCGCTAGTTGCATTGAAAGTAAGTTTTATTTAAATAATTATAAATTCAAATCTTTTATAAGGGGGAAATGTACATGAAGAAAATTGTTTCTTTAATTATGTCAACAGCTTTATTATTTGCAGTGTTCAATCCACGTGTATTGGTTTGTGCTGCATCATCCTACAACTATGCAGAAGCTCTTCAAAAATCATTCTTTTTCTATGAAGCTCAGCAGGCTGGTCCGCTTCCTGAATGGAATCGTGTCGAATGGCGTGGGGATTCAACAATGAATGATGCTGTACTTGGCGGTTGGTACGATGCAGGAGATCATGTGAAGTTTAATCTTCCAATGTCATACTCGGCATCAATGATTGGTTGGTCTTTGTATGAGTATCCGGAAGGATATCAAAAGTCTGGTCAAATGGAAATAGCAAAAAACAACTTGAAATTTGTTTTAGATTACCTTGTGGCTTGTGATAGAGGAGATAGTGTTGTTTACCAGATAGGTGACGGCGGACCGGACCATGTATGGTGGGGACCTGCTGAAGTTATTGAATATGAAATGAAACGTCCTTATTATACCTGTAATGCTTCATGCGTAACCGGACAGATGGCAGCAGCTCTTGCTATAGGGTCAATAGTACTTGATAACGAGACTTATCTTACTCACGCAAAGAGTTTATTTAGTCTTGCTGATTCTGTGAGGAGCGACAGTACTTATACAAAAGCAGACGGATATTACGCTTCCTGGAGTGGTTTTTGGGATGAACTCATGTGGGCTGCTACATGGCTTTACATAGCAACAGAAGATGAAAGCTATCTTAATAAAGCAGAATCTTATGTTGATAAACTAGAAAGAGAAGGGCAAGGAACTACTAAAATCAAGTATTCATGGGCTCATTGTTGGGATGACAGCCATTATGGTGCAATGTTGCTTCTTGCAAGAATTACCGGTAAACAGGAATACCATGATTTTGTCAAATCAAATCTTGATTGGTGGACCGTAGGGTATGAGGGCAAAAGAGTAAAATATACTCCCGGAGGTTTGGCGTGGCTTGATACATGGGGTTCATTGAGATATGCCACAACAGCTGCATTCCTTGCAAGTGTTTATGCAGACAGCATAGATGATGTAACGCTTAAAAACAGATATGAAAGTTTTGCAAAAACTCAAATGGATTATTGTCTTGGCTCAAATCCAAATAAGAGAAGCTATGTTTGTGGGTTTGGTACTAATCCTCCTGAACGTCCTCATCACCGAACCTCACATGGTTCATGGGCTGATAGTATGGAGACACCCTCATACCATAGGCATATACTATATGGTGCTCTTGTTGGTGGACCTAACCAAAGTGATGGTTATGCCGACAGTATTAAAGATTATGAAGCTAATGAAGTGGCTACTGACTATAATGCAGGATACACTGCATTGCTTGCAAAAATGTGTTCAGTTTATGGGGGAACTCCTCTTGCTAATTTTCCTGAACCTGAAGAAAAAGAAGATGAGTTTTTTGTAGAGGCAAGTATCAATTCTTCAGGAACTACATATACAGAAATAAGAGCTTTACTAAATAACCGTTCAGCTTGGCCTGCAAGAACAATAAAAGATTTATCCTTTAATTATTATTTTGATATATCAGAAGTTTTAGCAGCAGGGGCTGGTGTTGATGATCTGACAGTTAGAATGGGAAACTATGAATTCCCTGCAAGTATTTCTGAAATTAAGCAATATGATGGTAATATCTACTATGTAAATGTTAAATTTGAAGATGGAACAAAAATATTCCCTGGTGGACAATCGGAATTTTCTGGAGAAGTTCAGTTCCGTATATCAGCTCCTCAGTCAACAAATTACTGGGATCCTTCTAATGACTACTCATATGAAGGTTTGAAACCTAATAACGTAATTAAAACCGCAAAAATTACAGTTTATGATGGTGATACATTAATATTTGGTACAGAGCCAGATGGGACAACTCCTTCGTTAACTACACCGGTTAAAACCCCGGTTCCAACAATCACACCAACACCTGTAAGTCTTAAAGGGGACATGGATCTAAGTGGTGAGGTTGATTCAATTGATTTTGGATATATGAGGCAGTACTTGTTGGGCATGAAAAAGAACTTTACACAGGAACAGTTATCATCAGCAGACATGAATAGTGATGGCGAGGTTGATTCAATTGACTTTGGGCTACTAAGAAAGTATTTACTTGGAATATAGACATGTATAAGCCATAGTTGTCAAAGAGAAATATAGCTTATACAACAAGAAAAGTCATGTGCGAAGGGAACCTTCTTTGTAGAAATTAATTTTTGACACCTTGGTGTTTATTAAAATAGCCTTATGAGCATAGTTGTTCATAAGGCTATTTATTTTTTATTATATCGAAATAATAATTTGGTACTGATTGGTAATAATAAAATAATAATGCGTATTCTTGTAAAATAGCATCATTGTGTAATATAATATAATCAATGCTATATTTATTGAACATAGCAAAATTCCATTTTATATATGTTTTACAAAGGTGACTGCAAAAAACTTTGTAAGAACTATTTCAAAAGATTTGTTTTACATTTTTGCATAGCAAAATAGTGTTCTTGTGTTTGGAAATTATTAAGCTTCTATGATAGGCTTTGTGACTTAATTATTACATAAATTGTTTTTTAAAAGAGGTCTTATCTTTAAACTCTTTCAAATTTGCCTCTTTGATATAATTAAGGGTTATACTAAAACTATTTCTGGGGTGTATTTATGAACAATATGGTTGAAGTTATTATTGGAAATATGGAAAAGGTCATTGTTGGCAAGAGGTTTGTTATTGAGCATATTTTAGTTGCACTACTTAGCGATGGTCATGTACTTATTGAAGATGTACCCGGTGTCGGTAAAACACAGATTGTTGCTACCCTTGCACGTTCAGTTAATGGGATTTTTAACAGAGTTCAGTTTACACCGGATTTGATGCCGTCGGATATAATGGGTTTTTCTATGTTTAATCCCGCTACCCGTGAATTTGAATACCGAAAAGGTGCAGCGATGTGTAATTTCCTTTTGGCTGATGAAATAAATAGGACTTCGCCAAAAACCCAATCGAGTCTACTTGAGATAATGGAGGAAAATCAAGTTACAGTAGATGGAAAAACCTATCAATTACCAAAACCATTTATGGTACTTGCAACACAAAATCCTGTGGAGTGTTTTGGGACCTATCCGTTGCCAGAAGCTCAAATGGATAGATTTTTTTTGAAGTTATCCATAGGATATCCTGGGAAAAATGAAGAGAAAATGATAATTGATAGATTTGGAAGTGAAAACCCTTTGACAGAGCTAAAATCTGTCGCTAATATTGATGAACTGTTAGAACTTCAAAATCAGGTAAAGGCAATAAAGGTGGAAGATTGCTTGAAAACATACATAGTAGATATTGTTGAAGCTACAAGGAAAAGCCAGGATGTAATACTGGGGGGGAGTCCGAGAGGAAGTCTCAATCTGTATAGAGCATCGAAGGCTTGGGCATTTATTAGGGGAAGGGAATATGTAATTCCCGATGATATTCAGAAAATGTCAGTGCCTGTTTTGGCTCACAGGCTTATCATGAATTCGGGTGCTAAAATGAAAAATATTACTGCGGAAAATGTTGTAAATGAGGCAATTATGCAAGTGAAGGTTCCAACTTTTTAATTATTGGAATTTCAAAAAACTCTTAAGTCAAATAGCTCCTCAAATTCGATGATTGAAAAATAGCGATGAAATTTTGGTAATTACGTATATATTTTGGACCAAGCATATTTGTTAATTTCATACAAGCAAAAAATAAGCATTGATTCGTATGTTTCGAGAAATTCGCCTTCTAGTTTGCAAATGTAGATTGGTTGATTGCATTTGTTTATGTAAGATGTTTTTCGCAATATATATGAGTAAGACTATTGAAATGAGAAAAGGAAATACTTTATGAGAAACTTGATTTTATTTTTCGGTATGGTAGTTTTTATGTATTTATATTCCTATATTTTAGGTGGAGAATCAAGTATGGTAATGGTGTATATGTTTCTTTTTTCGCCTCTTGTTTCCATTATCTTAATTTCCCCACTTAGAAAAAGAATTATTACTTCTGTTGATGTGCCGGCATACGAGGTTGAAAAAGGTGGGGTAGTAAGGGTTAATGTTCGCTTAGAAAACAAATCTTTTATGCCCATTCCTTTTATTAATATAGAGTTCACTCAGCCAGTAAATTTTCGTTTATCTGGTACATATAACCATATAACTTCTTTAGGACCTTTTGAGAAGAAAGTTGTAACTATGGAATACACTGCTAAAAGCAGAGGGGTAGGAGAGGTTGGAGTGAGTGGTATTTGGCTTAAGGATTATATAAATATCTTTAGAATACCACTATCAATAAATGATGATGAAGAGAAAGTTACAGGTGAAGTAACAGTATTGCCGAGGCTAGTTAGTTTAAAGCCTACCAGCTCTATATTGCTAGGGTCATCAGAGTCTTTTAAGCAGGAAGATTCAGATACAGCAAACATGAATTTATTTAGTTGGAATGGTGAGCCGGGTTATGAGTTTAGGGAGTATATGCCTGGTGACTCGCTCCACAAAGTTCACTGGAAACTTTCGGCAAGAAATGAAACACTTATGGTTAGAAAGGATGAGGGGGGAGGACTTTCAAAAAAGCGTCTGTTTTTAGATTCTTATATAAAGCCTGTACAAAAAAAACAGGACATTAAAACCTTTTATCAGATTCTATTTGGTTTTTCACCGAAAAACAAGGAAAAAAACTTCTCTAATATGGAAGACGATATATTAATGTTAGAAGAAAAGACTTTAGAAGCACTAATAGCAGTGGCAAATACATCAGTTAAAACCGGAAGTGAAGTTGAGTTATGGCTATATGAGAATGAAGACTGGAATAAGTATGGGATAACTGATTCTAAGACTATTAATGATATTCAATATAGGCTAGCATCCTATAAGTTTTCCAATATTTCAAATTTGGATTCGTCAAAGCGTTTACCCTTAAATGAGATTGCTGAAGATGAAGGGAAGAGTAGATATCTTAAGGGAACACAATCGATGGTTTTTACTGGAAACTTAGACAATGCTTTATATAAAGCTGTTGAAAGTTTTGCGGATTATGGTGTAATTGTAGATGTTGTTTCGATAAAAAGCGTTTCATCAGGCAAGGTCAATAATGAAGAGAAAATTGCCAATCTAAGAGGGGATTCTTGGGTATTGGGTACCGATGAGGATATAAGCGAAGTCTTTTCGTAACAATAAATGAAAAGTTTTTGTACTGCTGAACGGGGGGATTGGGCGTTATGAAGAAAATCTTAGCAGAATTGAATAATCAAAGATTATCTCTTTTGTTTACTATTATACTAACCTATTGGGCAATGACTTCCTTCTTTGGAATGCCTATAATTGATATATTGCTTATGATCGTAGTAGTTAATACAGTGCTTTATATTTGTTATATATTTTTGAAAAAGCAGGGACTAGCTGGGGGAGTACTATTTGTTCTAGGTTCGGTAGTGTATTTTATAGGTATTCAAGTTATTATTCTTTTTTCCGGGAAATCCAATCTGTACTATCTTATATGGATGGTTATGGCAAAGCCAGAGTCTATCGAAGTTGTGACGGCTTTTTGGTACGCAACAATTTTGATTGCATCCTATGGGTTCTCTTCCACTGTTTTCTATTTTACCAATATAAGTTTTAGAATACCAATTCTATTGCTAATTGGAGCAATACCCTTTATGCTTCAGTCTGCAAAAGCCGATAGTGACGTTACTATACCTTTTTTACTATTTGGAGTAGTATTTTTTTGGTTGTATATAGAGCGGACCGCAAAAAAAACAAGCGACCTACAAAGAGGCTTTCATATAAACAATCGCTGGTATATATTATCTGCTTCCATTTTTGTGGGACTAATTTTAACTCTAGGATTAATTATTCCAAAACCTGAAACAATTCCTAAAATTGCATATATTAATCAGGCTATTACTGAGACGGTACAAAATCTCGCACAAACAAATGGTCAAAATATAGATGTTGCAAATATAACCAATATATTTAATACAATGGGAATAAAAAATCAAAGTGTTCTTGATTCAAGTACTCCACCTTTAGGAGATAGAGTGCTTTTCGAGGTTGAAGCTATAGAGCCTCTTTATTTTAGAGTTCAGAGTTGGGACAAGTATGCAGAGAACCGTTGGTTAAAAGCTAATAAGATGCTTGATGAAAAAAGAGATATTAATCATATTAAAGATAGCTACTATAGATTATCTGTATTAGTAGATTTAATGCAACGCATGGAAAAGAATGGATTGTTATCGACAGAATATTCAAAACTAACAAATAATCTAGACGGAACACTAGGAGAAAGGAAAGCAAGACAAGCTTTTGTATCAACAAAGGGAGTACCTATGCAGTCGTTATTAAGCCCGCCGGGGGTTTTCGGCTTTGGGCTGTCTGGGAATCCTATTATTTACATTAATGATCGCTCTGAATGCTACATGGCGAATGGAAAAATGCCCAGTAGAAATGAATATTTTAGTATAGATTATTACAGTCAGAACTTTTCCCACTCATCTATGGAATATAGTATCATGAGGCATTTAAATAAAGAAATTGTTTCTGGTATTTTTGATATGAGTAATTTTAAACTTAGAGAAGATGGTAAGGAAGTAACCGACGGTTTGTTGGTTATAGAACCGGAAACTAAAGCTATAGTAGAAGAGGTCGTAGAGGATATGAATAGTGCATATGACAATTACTTAGGGTTGCCAGATAACACATCTGAAAGAATATATGATCTTGCAGATAGTATAACTGAGGGATTTTCTAGTGACTTTGATAAAGCTAATGCCATTGTGAATTTTTTTTATAGCGCAGGGTTTAAATACGATTTAACACCACCAAGCCTTCCTAGAGGCAGAGACTATAATGACTTTTTTATATTTGAGAGTAAAAAAGGTTTTTGCATGCATTATGCATCGGCAATGGTTATCCTAGCTAGGGCCTCCGGTTTACCAGCAAGGTATGTGGAAGGCTTTGTAGCAGACGAGTGGGATCCTGAAACAGGAAATTACTTAATAAGAGAGAAAGATGCCCACGCTTTTCCTGAGGTATATATTTCGGGGTATGGTTGGATGGTTTTTGAACCTACAGTTGAATTTGGAGGATCACAGGACAAATTTAGTATATTCTTTAGTAGTATATTTAATAAAATAAAAAATATAGTGTCGGCAATTTGGAGGTTTATTCTAGATATGCCCTTTTGGTTTAAATTATTATTCATCCCCTATATTGTTTTTTCTCTCCTTTTTGTAATTTGGCTGTATTTCTGGATTAGAAGGAGTATTTGGAAAAACAAAGTTCTAAGTGAAGAGAAAAGTCAAGCCATTTCAATGGTATTTGCAAAAATTTCAAATTTACTAAAGAAAATTGGATTGGAAATTGACAAACATGAGACACCATCTTGCTATGCAATAAGGATTTTTGAGGCTAGTGGGATAGACTTATTAGGGTTTGTCGAAAGCTTTAGTAAATGTAAATATGGTGGTATAGAACCAGACGAAAAGACCATTTTGTACTCTATAGAAATCTATAATGAAGTAAGACAAGTTGTAAAAAAGAGGGTGGGAAGGCTAAAATCTTGGGTGCTGTAAGAAGGATAAACTTTATTAAGCAATAACGGAAGGTGCGATTTTAGCACAAGAAGTTCTATATATGACCGAGTTATCAAGTTGATTTTCTTCAAAAGCAAATTGACTATATATTTCTCAATAAACATTTTACGCTGTTTCTGAATAATGCAATACATATAAAAAAACAAATTAGTGGTTCAAGCCCCTAAAGAGAAGTTATGCATATTATGTAATGTAAACTTCTTTTTAGGAGGGTCGATATGAGTGATTTAAAAGTTGGGGACCTAGTAACCCGTAAATCCCATGGGCAGGACATCTATTTCAGTGTTGTTGATATTGTTAATAAAGATGGCACTAATCCAGTATATGTTTTGAGAGGATTATTCTATAGAATAGAGGCAGACTCAAGTGCTGAGGATTTGATAAAGCAGGATTACAAAAGTGTTCAAATGAATTTACAAAGAGATATACTAAACGTTAGGAGAAATACCTATAGAGGTGGTTTAGCGAGCAGATTCCATTGGCTTAATAGATTTAGAGAAAGGCCTGGAAAAATACTTCAGTTTGATTCTAGTGAGAAGTTCTTAAATATGTGCAAAAATAACTATAGAGAAGCAGGTATAAATGTTGTTGGTATTGTAGCAGCAGAAAGTGAACAGCCGGGTTTAGTACAAAGAGCTTTAAGGGACTACAAGCCGGATATATTGATTTTAACCGGGCATGATGGAATTAAAAAGAAAGGTAGTAACCTTAACTCTATTGAAAACTATAGAAATTCCAAGTATTTTATTCAATCTGTAAAATTAGCTAGGGAATATGAAAGCAATTTCGACAAGTTGTGTATATTTGCAGGAGCATGCCAATCGTATTTTGAGGCTATAATGAAAGCAGGAGCTAACTTTGCAAGTTCGCCGGGAAGGATAAATATTAACGCATTAGATCCGGCAATTGTATGTGAGAAGGTTGCTATTACCGATGAAAAAAGATATGTATTACCTCAGGAAGTAGCTCAAATGACTATTTCTGGTGTAAAAGGTATAGGTGGAATTAGAACAAGAGGACGTTTAAAAAGATTATAATAATTGTATCAGAGGCTTTGCATAAGCAAATTGAAATTGCTTTGCAGGGCTTCTTTTTATTAAGATCCGCGGGTCATATATTTCGCATTGGTTATAGATGGAAAACGCATACATTGGTTCATATGCTGCAAGAAATTAGTTTCTAGTATGAAAATGTAGACGTTTTTTGGCATTTGCTTATGCAAAACCCTTCTCGCAACGTATATAGTTTTTAGAATAATCCAATCATAAAAACAGCTTCTAATAGCTCATTTCAATTTTTTTATACATAATTCCTATGAAATTAAAATGTCTTTTAACACTAGAATCATTATCGCAAATATGATAAGATAAATACAATTAGATGGGAAATATTAGTTGAAGAAGATGAGAGAGAATCAAATTTTTAGTATTTAGGGGGGGATAGTATGTCTGAGATTGTAATACCAGCACATAATATAAAGGTTTTGCCCTATGATATTTGTCCAAGTGAGTTAACAATTCTAAAGCGTATTAATGATCATGCACGTGTCAGAGCTGTGGCAGTTGTACCAGAAGGGGAGGAAGATAAATATATAAATATGACAAAAACCCAAACCAGCATAGAAATAAAGAGTGAAGATGATTCTGGTGACACACTTCTGTTTAAAGGTATTGTCACAGATATAGAGGTTAAAGCGGTAAGAGGAGTATACTATGTTATAATTGACGGTGTATCTAGTACATTTAATCTTGATTTGAAAAGCAAAAGACGCTCTTTCCAAAATAAGGATATGACTTACACATCATTAATAAAAGAAGTAATAAAAGACTACTCAGGTGCGGATTATATAGATATTGCAGCAAAAAGTAATAAAATAGAAAAGTTTATAATACAATATGACGAAACAGATTGGCAATTCTTAAAACGTATGGCATCTCATTTTAATACAGGTCTTATAGCAGATGCAAGTTCTGACAAACCTAAATTTTGGTTTGGCATTGCTCAAGGTGGACAAAAAGGCAATATTGAGCAATTTAATTATAGCGTGAGCAAAAGAATAGCTGATTTTAGAGTTTCTTCTGAAAACTACATTGAAGGAATAGAGGATAAGGATTTTACATATTTTAAAGTTGAGACAGATGCAATACTTGATATTGGTGATTCTATTTCTTTTATGAGCAAAAATCTCTCTGTTTTCCAGTCAACTGCTAAACTAAAGGATGGTATTCTTATTCATGAGTATTTATTGACTCAGGAAAAGGGTATGAGTCAGGATATTATTTTTAATGAAAAGGTAAAGGGTGCTTCAGTAGAGGGTAAAGTACTCGAAATAAAGGAAGATAATATAAAGGTGCACCTTGAAATCGATGAAAAACAGAATAAGGAAGAAGCATATTGGTTTCCCTATTCTACATACTACACAACAGAAGGACAAACGGGATGGTATTGCATGCCAGAACTTGATGATCATGTAAAACTGTACTTTCCTACCAATAAGGAGGAGGAAGGTGTTATAACCAATTCAATAAGGAGAAGGACCCAAGGTGGGGATTTTATAACAGATCCCGACGTAAAATATTTCAGGACAAAATACGGAAAAGAATTGATGTTTAGCAAAGATGAGATTATGATTACCGGAAAAGATGGTGAAGTATTAATTCGCTTAATTGAAGGAGAAGGAATTGAAATATATAGCAGTAAGGATATAAAGATAAAGGCGGATAAGGGCTTATTTATAGAATCTGGAAAAAATATTAGTATAAGTGCAGGAAGCAATATTAATATGGAATGTAAGGATAGTCAGATTGAGATGAATGGTATAACATCAATAAAAGGCTCGAAGGTGAAAACTAACTAACGTTTGTTAGAGGTTAGATTCTAGAGTATGAAAGTATATTTAAACATTACAAATGTTGAGTGATTTGTAATGTTTAAACATATCAAGTAAAGGAGTAAATATGAAAGAACTGATACTTGAAAAGCTGAGCAAAATGGAAGATCTTGAGCAACGAAAAATGCTTAAAGATATTATGTCCAGTTTGTTTGTTAATCTTATAGATTACCAAGAGAATGAGTCTAAAAGACTTGTAGAAAGGGTGTTTTCCGAAATTGAAGATACGGAGAAAAAATATGATGTCTATATAACAGTATGCCATAAAAATGATTTTGATCCTGTAAGTGAATTTTTGTTTCCTTTTTTTGAAGAAGATGTTTTAGAGAAAAAAGTGGATATGAAAGAGATTGTAAAAGGTCTTTATAATAAAGAAACATTAAAACTTTTTACTGTTTTTTTGAAATGCGATTACAAGAAGATATGCAAGGTAAATCAAAATAAAAGGTATAAAGGTACGCTTATAACCGATTTTGGGAGATATCCAATCACAGTAAGATTAGTAAAAAATGAGGCGTATACAGATCAGATAAAGAAACTTTATGAGGTTTTCCAAAAAAACGAAATTCCATGGCGGACAATAAATAATCCCTATACTAACAAGTTTTTTGATATCTTTCTTGATAGTTGCGATGTGTCGCTAGATGAAAATGAAGAAATAAAGGAAATAGTATTTGATCTTGAGGAATATGAAGAGTATAAGATGATAGATATCATTCCTTTATGGAACATCAAAAAGCATTGGTTAAAAACTGATGGCTTCCCTATGCCTACAATGGACAGACTTAATTTTGAACATATTATCTCAATTAAAAAGTTTGGAAGTGAAAGCGGATACTTAGTTGAAGAAAGCGAACATATCTTTAGGTATGTAAATCGTTCTGATGGAGAACTAAGTATTATTTCACCAGAAGAAAAAGCTGGGGATTGGTGCATTGTACAGGTTTCACAAAGAAAAGATGATACAGTTAAGAATAACAAATATGAGGTTGCAAGTAATAGTAGAAAAGAAAGTTTTATAAATAAATTTGCCAACAGGCAAGCGTATGTAATCAGAACAAAGGGTGAGATAACTAGAGTAGTCAATTCCTTTGGATATTCAAAGTATTTTGAAATGGAAGATGTTGAGATAAGGTCCTTTTCAGATCCCAACGGGCAGACCTATGATATGAACTTTTTTATTACAGACGACATAAGAGTAGGCAATGATAAAAAGTTTATGGCGATAAAATTCAAGAAAAATGCGGAAGAAACCTTCATTACTTATGACTTGTTAAGCTTTCTTGTATCCGAGGTACAGATGTATTTTCCGGAATATAAATGTGAAGGGGTCTTGATATGAATTATGCTCGAGATATAATAATAAGCCTTAGACAGAATGGCAGAGAGGAAAAAGAACTCAAATTCGTCGTTGCAAAAAGCTATTCACCCTATATGGAGCTCAGTGACGCATACATTAATTTTGACAAAGTTGAAGAAGAAATAGAAGTAAATCCATATTACAGATATTATGAAGTCTTTAAAGATTTATTTAATGTAAATAATGAGGAAGATGTTGAACTTAGAGAGACGTTTTTTGATATTGTTATGCATTTTATAGCTAATGGCGATGCTATGAGTGGAATGACTAAGCAGGAGTACTATTTAAGGTTTGTTATTGATGATATATCAAAGGGAATACTTGGAGATAGGATAAAGGAAAAGTTCGAGGTTTTTAATTATAATGAAAAAATTATTATAGCTGAGAATGTGGTAAAAATGTACAAAACTGGACAGACTCTGTATTTACTAAAGGACACCGTAAGGAGGATTTTTGTTAATACAACGATTTATGCAAATTATGAGACCAGTGATGAACTGCTTTTTTACATGCCTTATGTTAGGACCGAGATCAATGAAGCAAAGATGGACTTTATTAAGGAATTCTTTTTGCCTATTAGGTTCAGAACAGAAATATATTGGGAAGAACATTTTGGTGTGATTGAAGAAGATGAAACTATGAAAATAGATAGTATAGCGATCTATTAAGGGAATTGATAAAGGAGAGTAATAAAAATGCCTTCATATAGACTTTTTCAAAAGGAAGAAACAGTTGGAAACGGTATAAGACTATATACAAGAGCAGAACTTGAAGAAATGACAACCATTAACCTAACAAAAATCTGTCACGAACAGAAGATTGTTCAGGGAGTTTTAATTGATAGACTTGATAGGGAAGGTCTTATTAAGATTATTTTAAAGTATAGAAGTGCTGAAGAAAATCTACTTATAAGAGAATACAATGAAAATGGTTTTGATAATGTAAATGAACTGCTAAAGAAAAGCCTTTTTAACAAACTTCCCGGTGAAGAGAAAATCAAAATACCTGCAAAAATCACCTTGTATACAGAAATAGGTTTGAAGAAAGAAGATATGTATAAGGTTGAGATGGACAATGATCTTCAGGATTCTAATGTTTTGCTTGTAAATGAAAGTAATAACCTGTGTGGTATATTCAATCTCATTAAAGATGTAAACAAAGAAAACTCATATTATCTCGTATCGGAAAGAAATCTTCGTATTGAGAAGTCAAATAATAGAAACTACAGCTTCTTGTTTTTCAAAAAAACTGAATCGGAGTATTTGTTCAAGGCATATTATTCCGATAGACCATTGCCCCCAATGAACTTACAGTGTTTTAGGGTGCCTGTAACAGACCTCGAAATAAAAGATTTAGAGAATACTGACACGATACTAGCTATTGATTTCGGTACATCAAATACGTCTGCAGGTGCTTACTTGAGTAGTAGTTATGTGAAATCGCCGTGTTATAACGATATTTTAAATGAAAGAATCAAGCTTAATGAAATTAATATTGTAAAGTTTTTAGATGTGACTAAAAAGGAAGACAGATGGATTGAGATTCTTCCAACGATCGTATATGTATTAGACTGCTCAAACCCTGAGGATATTAAATACTGTTTTGGGTATGAAGCTAAAAAAATCATGAAAAAGAATGATTATACAGGAAATGCAAGTGTTTTTCAGGGTATAAAGAGATGGGTAAACAGCTATTCAAAAACAGAGGAGATATACGATGAAAATGGCAATGTTGCCTATGTTACACGAGGAGAAATAATCAGGGAGTATATTAAGCATGTTATACAAACTTCTGAGCATCAATTCAAGTGCAGGATAAGCAATATTCATATATCTAGCCCGGTAAAGATGAAGCAGCAGTTTATTGATATGTTTCAGGAGATAATTCCTGAATATAATATTGAGATGGAAGATGCTCTTGATGAAGGGATATCAGTGCTATACAATACCATAGCAGACCAGATAGAAAAGAACAGGTTCATTGATGGTAAGGAATACAAGGCCTTGATAATTGATTGTGGTGGAGGAACTACCGATTTGTCCTCGTGCATATTCAAGATTGAAGAGGGTTATATTTCTTATAAAATTGATATCAGTACTACCTATGAAAACGGGGACACAAATTTTGGAGGCAACAACATAACTTATAGAATACTGCAGTTTATGAAAATTTTGTTTGCTAATTACTATAAGAATAAAAAACAGACGACTGGAATTGACCAAATCATAGATATACCAAGTGAAGATATATTTAGATATGTGGACGACATGGGTGTGGCTAAAATATATGAAAATCTTGAACGTTGTTATCAAGAAGCGGAATCAATTATTCCAACGAGATTTAAAGAATATGAGAACAAAGTAAAGGAAGACTATAAAAAGGTTAAGAATAATTATTATTTTCTATGGGAAATTGCTGATAATATGAAAAAGGAATTTTTCCGTAAGACAAATATATTAAGGAACAAATTTGATTCTTCGGAAGTTAATGAACAAGACAGTGACCTCCACATTACAACCCTTAATAAATGGTCTTTGTCAGTCCTAGAGGATGGAAGATTTAAAAGTATTTATGAGTTTCCAAGTGTCGTGTTTAATATAAAAGAGATTAAAAAGCTTATTAAAGCGGATATTTATGAAGTAGTTAGAAAGTTTTTAGAGGGAATATATCAAAACGGAAAGCTTCATGATTATTCCATAATAAAATTAACGGGACAGTCATGTAGAATAGATATTTTTAAGGAAGCTTTAAAAGAGTTTGTTCCTGGTAGAAGTATTGAGTTCAAGCAAAAAAGAGAGGATGATGAAAGAGTACCAGATTTAAAGCTTTCATGTCTTAAAGGCGTGCTCCGTTATCTTACTTCAAAAAAGCTAGGTGATATAGAAGCCACTATAAACAACAATATGCCGGTAATACCATATTCAGTATCAGCTTTTACATTTAATAAGCAAGAACAAATACTCATATGTAGCCTTGAGAGGATGAATCAGGCAAAAGGTTCTATATCAAGACCTATTGGCGTACGAGAAATAGAATTCTATCTAAAGAGTATGGAAGGTGAACTGAGACAGACTTATGTGTACAAAAATGACTTTAATGATTACAAAGAGGTATTGCCAGAGGAGATAACTCGTGATTATTCAGGGAAGATATTTCAAGAAGATACAGATACCATAAGAAACGGTGAGGTAAGGTTTTTCCTATATGCACATGACATAAACTGGGGATTTCACGTTTTGCCAATAGCAAGAAAGGAAGAACATCTATATATCGGGAAAAAGAAATTCTTTGCCTTTGAAAATGACTTATCCGAGCTTGATTTTTTTGATGGCTTGAAATAACAATGGTTTTGGGAGGAGTAAAATTGTTTGCAAATATCATTCCAAAATTCGGCAAAGGTCGAATTCTGAAAAAAGAAATGCTTGAAAGCATGCGAGATTATCCGAGAGACTTTGATGAAATTTATTATAAAGATTACTCAAATGGAATAATATCTGGTGCAGATATATGTGTTTGTGAAAGTACGATAATTGTTAATAAGGGAATTGTCAAGCATGAAGGCATTATATATATGCTAGATAGTGAGTTCGAAATACCTTATTACCATACCAATAAGGAAGTTTTGATAAAGATAAGATTTGATGGTGAAAGTAGTAATAACGATTTTAAGATATTTAATTCTAAAATGCTTATAGATGACAATACTGAGGTTGCAAAAAATGAAATAGAACTGGGTAGATTTAAGCTCAGAGAAGGGGCGATCCTAAGATCAGAATACAAAGATTTTTATGATTTTTCTACAGAATATAATACGATAAATATTATAAATGTTGAATATGTAGGTGTAAAAAAGTCTACCATCAATCCAAGGATATTGAATTATTTTGCTAATACTATCATGAAAAGCAACCCTGAAAATATGATGGATAGGATATTTATTTTTGAATGCTTAAAAGGGAGGCTAATAGAAAGAGAGGCTATCCTTTATTATATTTCTAGTAGGTTGGGTATAGAGTACAAGGATTATTCAAACCTTCAGATATACAATTATCTTACATCAATAGTCAGGGAGTGCGAGGGTGGAAGGAAAAAAGCTGTTGATATGCCAAATAAGCCTATGAGAATTATTGTGGATTGATTTTAAAAGGGTAATTAGAATAAAGAGGTGAAGGAGAGATGGGGAAGAAGAGTTTTGTAGGAGCTGTTAAGGGAAAGAATGCTGACATCATAGAGTTAGTTGAAAGAGAAGTGCCAGATGTATCAAAAGAAGTTAAGGATGATCTAGTAAAGAAATTAGTGGAAGAAAAGAAGTGTGGTGATGCGGGAGTTGGTGAAGTTAATCCGTATAGAGCCAGAGCTGAAATGCTTAGAGAGAAATATTCAAATATGACTCCAAGTGAACGTTCAGCTAGGTTACAGCAATTAGCAGAAGAAAACGCTTACCGTAGACTTCAAGAAATGGAAAACTCTATTCCAGGTGCACATTTCTTAGAAAAGCATGGAGCACAGACAACATTGCAATCTCAGCTAGACCGTGTACAATTCGGAATTAACCCTACAACAAAAGTAGTTGAAACATGGCCAAATGGAAATATTAAATATCCATCATCTGGAACAAGATTTTTAAATTACAGGGATCAACTAAATGCAATTCAAAGAGCACAGCAGATTTTAAAAAACACTGGCAACAAAACAATGGCGGAGTCATTGATTAACTTTAATTATATAATTGGTTCTGGTTATAAACGGAATCCTTTACAATATGGAGAATCTTACTCGGCTCAAGTTTGGTTTAATAACAGTAATCAACCTATTACAGCATTTCCAAAATGGGGGGAATAATCATGAGTGACAAAAAGATAGAAGGATTAACAACGCTTTTAAAGTATCTTGACAATGATTTGCTTAGTAACGAGCAATATGAAATCATTGGAGATTTGAATATTAATAACGATGAGCAACAAAAAAAAATAATTAAGGCAGTTTTAGTTCCTAATTTTAATGAATTCAACAAAATAACAAAGGACAGTATTAAAACTATACTAGAAGAATGCTTAAAAGGCGATGTATCTGAAAGTTCTATTGCAAAAGTAATTAATTGCATTTCGATGCCATTTTCAAGCGAAATAGAAGATAAAAAAACTTTCATAAGGAATATTTACAGTGAGTTATTTGAGACAAAGCATTAAAAAAATGTTGAACAGATTTAAGTATTTTACTATGGAACAAAATATATAAACTGATACTGATGTTCCAATTACTTATTGATTTTTTCACTTCAAAAAACTAAGCCGGGGGCATTGTTCAATCACACCCCCGGCATTTGCATTACCTGAAAATAAATTTTTGTGTACTTTGCTGGAAACCAGCTGAGAATATCAGAGGTCAGTATAAATACTGGATTTCTCCTTGTTGGTGCAGAACAACGTTTTTGCCTATTTTTATTGGTTTTTCACTGATTACAACCGTAAATGTAACTGCAAAAATCCGAAAAGTATTCATCCAAAGCCTCTTGAATGCTGCCTACGAAGAAGAACCCAAGAAAAACCTATCCCCCCATGTTTTGAAGGGCTGACGGAGCGATACTAAAAAAATCTTCAAAGTAGCTTTTAAGCCTTAAAAAACAGCCTTGCAGTGGACTTACAGCGTCAGAACATTAAAAATATACAATAAAGACTTTATCGTATATTTTTAATGTCCCGGGAGTC
>JAAYPF010000209.1 GCA_012519925.1 Clostridiaceae bacterium | reverse complement strand
ACAAATTCAAGCTCAACGGGTCACTAGCCTCACCCCAATAGCTATCTTCAGTAATAAACCTACCTATAACTGGATTATAGTACCTTGCCCTGAGATAAATTGTCCCAGTCTCCTTATCCCAGTACTCGCCACAATACCTAAATGGGTTATCATCTTCATCCTTTAAATTGTTTTCTGCCGGAAACTTTTTAATCATCCCAAGAAGATATTGTCTCATATACCCAAAGTCAATTGCTTCAAAAGATCCGTTTCCATTAACATCCGCAACCTTTAAACCATTTTCCGCAGGAAATGAATTTTTAAATCCTAACAAATAAAGTCTCATATATGCAAAATCGAGTGCATTTACACTACCATTACCATCTACGTCACCCCATAGTATAACTGCTTCTGATTCTCCTGTAAGCAAATTACCAAATGCGTCATAATCATAATTCTTTGTAACTGCTCCGCTGCCATCTGTCAGGTGAACCACATCACCATGTCCATTAAACAAGTAATATGACTTTGTTGACGAGTTATCAAAGTATATAAGATTAATTCCTCTAATATACTTGTCAGTCACATTCCCTGACCCATTTATTTCAGCTACTACTTGTTGACCGTCCCATACATGGACTATCTTTTCTCCATTTATGGTTTTTGATGTCCTTAAGCCGTCACCGTTATAAGTATATGAGTATGCTTCTTTTCCTTCTTCTACTTTTATTAACTGATTAAACCCATCATATGTATATGTACTTGAATCATTTGAAGCTACTTTTGTCTTTTGATTTCCATTATTATCATATATATATTCCGTTGTTCCATCCTGACTATATTCAAATCTTAATCTGTTATTTGCGTCATACTCGTAACTTGTAGTTGAAGCACCATCTTTTACCATTTTTTCTCTGTTATTATAATCATCATAACTGTATACCCATTCATTTTCTGGTTCAGTAACCTTTTCCAATCTTCCAAGATCGTCATAGACATAACTTGTGGACTTGCCTGATACTAAATCTGTCTTACTTGCCTGGTTGCCATCAAGGTAATATGTATAACTATATTGGGATAATGGAGTTGTACCCTTTTTGTTTGTTAACGTTTCCAACTTGTTCGCCAAATTATATGCATAACCTGTGTTGTTTCCATTCACCGGATACTTCAAGCTAAGCCTGTTTCCATTATCATCATAATCATAATCTGCTACGGTTGTACCATTTTCCTTCACTAAATCAAGCCTGTCCATTTTGTCATATTCATATGTCGTAATTATATGTGAAGCTGATCCCTTCTTTAAAGTAAAAGATTTACGGTTATTGCCCGCATCATATTTGTAAATCTTCTCTGTTGCACTCAAGGTATCTGTTTCATTTATCAGTCTTCCAAAATCATCATATATATAGTTGACCGTTGTTCCTCCACCTGACATTTCAGCTCTGTTACCTGTCGTATAATACTTATAGGTATATCTTCCAAGCACCGTATTATCCTTGTTTCTAACTGTCTTTTCTACAATATTATCAAGTGCATCATAAATAAATGTAGTTGTATTTCCATTCCTATCAATCGTTTCCATCAATCTTCCTGCAAGGTCATAACTATAAATTTCTGATTTTTCCAATGGATCAGTCATTTTTGACAACAGGTTGAGGTTGTTATAATCATATTTCGTTGTGGAATACTTTGTATCACTTCCAACACTTACCTTGTCAAGTCCCGAAATTACGAGTGGGTTTGATAGTCCTGTGTACATTCTCTTTTTATTTCCAACATTGTCATAAAAATATTGAGTATAATTCTCTGGTACTCCGTTATCGTAAGTTATAACCATCTCAAGCAAATTTCTTGAATTATATTTATATTCAGTCTTACTATAGCTTTCAGTCTCGCCTGGTTTGTTATTTGTAATCTGCTCACATATAACGTTCCCATTTCCATCATAATAATGCTTCTTAATAGTTTTGTATACTACTCCTTTATCACTTACAGAAAACGGAATCGTCTCTTTTATAACTCTGCCAAGATTATCATACTCATAAATAGTTGAATACTTAGTGCTTGCTTTGTTACCTTTTATATCTGTAACAGATTTTACCCTTCCTAAGGCATCATATACAGTGCTTATATAGTCACCTTTTACATTATACTGTTTCACAATATTTCCTGCATAGTCGTAATCATATTTTGCGGTATAGGGTTCAGTCCATGCTTCATCAGATGCTCTTGCAGATAATTCTTCAATTTTATTCCCTATAAAGTCATACTTGAATTTGTCTGTATAAGTTTTATTAGACCCAACTCTCTCTATTTTCTCAATCATACCATGCTTATTTGTATAGGTTTTTGTAACTATATCCGGTGAATTCGTCTCTCCTTCAACCACTTTTGTTACAACAGAACACTCATTATCTGCAACATCATCATATGTATAAGTCTCCTGATATACCAATGCATTATTGTTGGAATAGTCCATCACCTTTTTATACTCTAAACGCCCATCTAAATAGTAAGAATAGTCAACATACGCTTTCCCTGCCAAATCTTTTTCTTCATCAATTCTGCAATTCTCATCATAGCTATATTGCTTTACATTTTTAAAACTATTAGTAGCTGCATCATAAACCTGTTCATATAGAAGATTTCCTAATCCGTCGTAATCAAATCTGGTTTTATTTCCATTTTCATCAGTTAATGTTACATCGTTATCATAATCATCATACTGAGCAACTTTAGAGTTTTGATTATCCGGAAGCTTTGTTGTTAAAACCCTACCCTTCTTATCGTAGGTGTACTTAGTTGTATTACCGTTTGCATCTTTATAATCAGTCATTTTTCCATAGTAGTTATATATATACTCCTCTGAAACTATCCCGGTTTTATTTTTGCTGCTATCCATTACTAAATTTCCATCAGCATCCTTTACACCTAAAACCTCTTTCTTGGTTAAATAAGCGCCATTAAACTGTCCCTTTCTTGATGACACATTATCATCATAACTATATTTAGTTGTTATATAATTTGACCAGTTATCATCCTCAAGATAGTTTAATTCTTCAGTCACATTCCCATATTTGTCGTAATTAAAACTCTTTTTTGCTTTAACAATAAAATCACCACTTCCTACTTTCTCGAATATTGTCATATAATCTACAAATTGAGAATCACTTGTCAGTACATACTCCTCCCTAATAGTTGTGTTCTCATCCTTCATATACTCCTTGGAAGTTAAGAGATATGGGAGAGTTTCGCTATATGTATATACAGTTTTATGCAAAGGATCTGATTCCCTGTAAGGCCAATCATCACTATTTCTTTTAGTCTGCGTATCCCAATAATATTCTAGTTTTTTACTCCGATTACCATACATAAAGTTTTCTACTGCTTTTATGAATTGAGTCGAATCCTTTTCGTCAAATGTGCAAGTAACTTTTCTTATACAGTTGACTCTGTCATCGTACAAATATTCGATTGTCTTATAAGGCTTTCTAGTACCCGATTTGTAATGTTCCTCTTTCACCAATTCATGGTCATCATTAAATGAATATGTCACCCAAAGATTCTTGTCTTCACCGACATATTCTGTTGTACTATATCCTTCAGAACTAGAATTAAATTTATAGCCTGTATAATTATCACGTGAATAGATATATGTTTTTACATTGTATTGCTTACCATCTTTTTCATCATAATATTCTAGATCTCTTCTAGATTGAATTACCGGATAATCAATCAATCCTTCTATAAAAAGATAGCCTGTCTCTCTTCCATAACTATAAGATGTACTTGCATTCGTAGGATAAATAATTTCAGTGAGCAAATTGTAATAATTTTTTGTATTACCTGTAACTTCTAAAGGGGACGTACGTCTAGCCCGATCACAGCTATAATTAAACAAATAACCTATTGGTGGCAGCCCATACGTATCATCAAAATCAGCATAATTATAGAAATATATGGTTACTTGTCCCAAAAGATCTACTTTTCGATAAAGCTGGAAATCTCCGATGCTATCCTCAATATTTATATCATAACCGTCAGTATATATATAATCTTCTGACGGATGGCCTTGTATCCTTTCAAGCTCATATACTATTTTTGATCCATCCTCCAAACTAATTATAATATCTCTGTATCCTTCACTACCTTTATAAGAAAACGAAACAACTCTACCTAACGAATCAACTATCTTATTAAGTCTATATCCCAACTTATTTCCACTAAGTCTATAATCTTTGCTTTTATCATATGTCTCAAAACTACTCACAACATATCTCTCATAATGAAATTCAATAGTATTCCCAAACCTATCCACCATGCCAATTAACCTACCAAAACCAATAGGACTTTCATAGCCAGTAAAATATTCTTTCCTTCCATCATCATATTTCAAAACAAATTGTGCACTAATACCATTGCAACTAAACTCGCTAGTATCTTGCTTAAAGAGTTGCATCTGATCTTTCTTATAACCATTAATAAACCACTCACCGGTTCTTTCATTTTTTCCATCACTTATATTATATGAACTGCCATCTGCCAAATGCAAATAGAACTCATCGTTGTACTTCTGCACCTTTTCAATAGATGAAAAAGCGAAGGACCAACCACTTCCCAATAAGTTATTCCTTTCATTATATGTATCAGGCCAACACTGATTACCAGGATAAGTTTCATATAAGTTGGCTTCTGAGGAATTATATCTTGTAACAATATTAAGGTCAAATCCATTTCTCCCTGGCAAACTCAAATCTGTCGACTGCACCGTCAAACTTCCTGTATTTAAATTTACCGATTCATTGTTCATTTGTTTATAATTATACTGTCCTCTATTCGCTTTAAACTCCGCATCGCTTCCTTCTGCGAACAAATTAAACTCTCCGCCTTCTTTGGATAGCTTTTCACTTAATTCCTCTATAGTTAGCCCACCGTTCTTCATACAATCGGCTAATGCTGATATCTTAACATTATAAGTCTTTGCCAATTCAGTAACAGCAACACTTTCCTCTTCGCTGAACCCACTAAAATTAAAGTCACCAATTGATTTATCCTTGTTGAAAATATCTTGAATATTTAATTCAAAGGATTTAGCAAACAAATAACATGAGAATATATCTGAGACTTCAAATCCTTCTTCTACTAAAAATGTCATTTGCATTTTATACTCATCTGATATCTTTTCTTCATCAATTAATCTTTGAAGTTTTAAATACTCATCCTCATGTTCCTTTAAGTCTTCTTCTAAATCTTCCCCGACAATATCACCAGCTATTGCATTAGCTGCGTTAACAAGCTTAATACCTTCATCCTTATTTGTACTACTAATAATACTGTCTACTATTTCTTTAGCAGTAATCTCACTTTTATACGACTTAATAAGTGCTGCTACTCCTGTCACAAAAGGTGCTGCCGCAGATGTACCACTTATGTATCCATAGCTGTTTCCGTTTTTTGCTGAATAAACCTCTACTCCTGGTGCTACTACGTCTACTGTATCACCGTAGTTTGAAAAGGTTGCCTCAGTTGAAGCATCTTTTACTGCACCTACGGAAATCACGTTAGGTAAGTCATAACTTGCAGGATAAACCAAACCTTCATCACCATCATTACCTGTAGCACACACAAAACACATTTTACTATCCTTTATTGCCTGTTCTAAAAGAGGACTATACTTACTTGTACCCCAACTGCAATTTATTATTGTAGTTCCACACTTTTCAGCGTATTCGATAGCTTTTATAGCATCCCATACATATCCTTTTGTGCCATTTGCTATTTTTAGTGGAAGTAGTGTTATGTTAGGTGCAACACCAACCACCCCTACATTATTTTCTTCAGCAGTAATAATTCCAGAAACTGCTGTTCCATGCGATTCATCAGATGAATCATATACAGAATTATCGTTATTGGCAAAATCCCAACCATTCACATCATCTATATATCCGTTTAAATCATTATCTATTCCATCATTAGCGATCTCATTAGGATTTTGATATAGTCTGTTTATAAGTTCTGTATGGTTAATATCAATATCACCATCTAACACCCCAACAATGACATCTTGTGAACCCTTTGTCATTTGCCACGCATTCTCTATATTTATATCTGCCCCTATGACAAATTCACTATGTTCTGCTCCTTCTAAGCTGAATAACTCCAATTCATAATTTGGCTGAATAGCCTCTATATTTGGATCTTGTCCTAATACATTAATAACTTCAGACAAATTTTCTGAGTCGGAAAATTCCAACAACTCATATTTATTGCTTGAAACTTCGTTTGTAACCTTAATTTTTTCTTTTGTTAATTTGGTTTTTATGTGCTCCTTATTTTTTTTGCTATCATCCTTATACTTGACAATTATCGACTTTTCACGTGCAGACTTGTTATTTCTATCCGTATCCAGCTTCATCTGGTTTGCTGCCATTCCCAAACCAGCATTATTTAGCATTACATTAACAGCAATAAACATCCCTAGTACCAATCTCGCAACTTTTCTTTTCCTATTCATTTTAGACCTCCCCATATAAAAATTATTTTAACATGAAATAATGTAGCATACGGCTTTTACTTT
>JAAYPF010000208.1 GCA_012519925.1 Clostridiaceae bacterium | reverse complement strand
TTCGTCTCGCTGGTGCACTGCTCATTGAACAAAATGATCAATGGCAGAAAGATAAACGGTACTTACCAGAGTCAAACGATTGGCCTGCTAAAAACGTAATTTACAGAAAAACTGTTGCATAATCTTAGGATCTGAAGGAACTCCTTTTTCAAATGGATTAACAACTGAAAAACCTTCTTCATTTCCAACAGGAACTTGAAGCTTTGTAATTGATGTTAATTCATCTGCCAAAGGAATTTTTTCCATTAATAAATTTCCAATTTTATCAATTGCAAAAAGAACATCTGGAGCAAAAACATCATCGGCTTTTACAAGAATCATAACACTATCGTTATTACCGAAAACCTCTTCGTATTTTCTTTTTTCAATTTTTATTTGATCAGAATCTCCGTACCAACTATCTTCATTTTGTGCAATTCTGAATTTTTTTAATCCTGCACAACAAAAAATTGTAACTATCGCAAATACAGCAAGTATAACCCATCTATACTTTATCTGTATTTCTCCAATTTTCTAAAAAACTTATTGATAACTGAAATACTCATTATTTTTCCTTTTTTTCATATTAAAAATAAAATATCTTATTATAACTCTAAAAATTTAATCTGCCATCTTTGTTTTTATACTATATTTAATTAAAAAATTTTTTATAGAAAAATTAAAAGAATAGACTTTAATAAAAAAGTCTGTCAAAAAAGAAGCACAACTTTCTTCAATAATGACAGACTTTTTTATAATTTATCTAGATTTTAGTAATTTTATTTAGTTTTTTATAATTTTCTTTTGGATTTTTTCAACAAATATTGTTAATAAAAATGTTACAACCATATCTGGTAATGTATTTCCTATTACGATATCAAATTTCATCAATATTCGATATAAAATAAAGCCTACAATCCAAATTACAATATGAGAAATATCTATTTTTTTTGTACTGTTATCTGATTTTAAAACAAAGTAGTCTGCAATTTGTATTGCTATCATTGGAGCAAATACAGAACCTATAAAATATAAAAATGGCGTAATATTATCCATTGGTAAAAAAATTGCACCTAATGTTCCAATTATTGATATTATTATTGCTACATTTCTGCCTTTTAACTTTGTCCATATAGTTTGCGCTGATATTCCACCTGAATATGCATCAAGGAATGTCGTTGTTACAGTTGATAAGATTATTATTATTAAACCAGCTATTCCTAATCCTGATTTTACCATTATTGATGAAATACTTGATTCAGAAGTAAAAATCGAAGCCCCCATTCCTATTATGTACATCCATGTACTTACAATTCCATAGACTATAGAACTTGAGAAAGTTGCTGAAAATGGTTTTTCTGCATCTTTTGTATAATCACTTATCAATGGAAGCCAAGACAATGGCATAGCAACAGCTAATTCTACTGCTCCACCAAACGACATCTGTTCTGCATTAATAACACTTGCTCCATCACTTGTTGAAAAAAATATTATTTTACTTAGAACTAATGTAAGAATAAAAAGTGCAGTCATAGCAATGATATTTATCTTACCAAGATTCGTTATGCCAATAAATATCCATAATAAAATAAGTGCTCCTATTACGATTGACCATATTCTTGCAGAATTTTCCCCAAAATTAAATATTTCAGTAACAGCAGCTGAACCGTCATAAATCATTATTCCAGTCCATCCTACAAGTTGAATCACATTAATCAATGCAAAAAAACAACTTCCTATTTTTCCAAAACTTAGTTTTGTTGTTTCCATTGCACTTTTTTTACTTAATGCACCAATATATCCTGCAAAAAATAACAATGAACAACCAATTATGTGTCCAATTATTATTGCCAACAACCCTTTTGAAAATCCTAACGGAGCATAATATGTTCCTGTAAGAATTTCTGCAATTGAAACACCGGCTCCAAACCATATTAACGAATTTGAAAGTACACTAGTTTTCTTATTTTCTATTTTTGTTTCCATTTTTTTACCTTAATAAATAATTTATGAATTTAATATTTGAAATTTATTAAAAATTTCCTTGTATTGAAAAAGAATGGTTCAAAGGTCCACTTCCCTTTCCTAGATCAAGCATTGCTGAAAGCGCACCTGAAATATACGTCTTTGCTTTTATAACAGATTCTTCCAAATGAAATCCTTTTGCAAGATTTGAAGCTATTGCGCTAGAAAGAGTACAACCTGTTCCATGTGTATTTGGATTATTTATTCGCTTTCCATTAAACCATTTTGAACTTTCTTTTGTTAATAGAAAATCATTTGCATTATTTAGATTATGCCCACCTTTACATAATACAGCACACCCAAACTTTTCAAATATGATTTTAGATGCTTTTTCCATATCAATTTGAGTCTTTATTGATATTCCAGATAGTACTTCAGACTCTGGAATATTTGGAGTAATAACTGTTGCCAGTGGAATAAGAAATTTCTTTAGAGAATCTATAGCATTATCATTTATTAAACGACTGCCACTTGTTGCAATCATTACAGGATCTACAACTATATTTTTTAGTTTATATTCTTCTATTGATTCTGCAATTATTTTTATAATTTCAACAGAAGATACCATTCCAGTTTTCACTGCGTCAGGAAAAATATCTGTTACACAATCCTTTATTTGTTCTTTCAAAAAATCTGGTGTAACTTCCATTATTCCAGTAACGCCGGTTGTATTCTGTGCAGTAAGCGCGGTGATTGCACTCATAGCGTAAACGCCATTAGCAGTCATCGTCTTTATGTCAGCTTGAATTCCGGCGCCTCCGCTAGAATCACTTCCAGCTATAGTTAGTGCTGTCTTCATTTTTACCTCCTATGAATCAGCAAAAGTAACAGGCGGTGCCCTCAAGTTACTTTTATTTTTAATCTAAAATATATTCATAATTCTTTTTCATCAAAATATTCTAGCGATTCCAAATAGATATCACTAAATACTTTTATTTTATCAGTGTCATTCTGACTACTCTTATCAAAAACCCCTACTGTTCTAAAACCTGCTTTTTTTGCCGTTCGTATAGGAATTAAGGCGTCTTCAAAAACTACTGTTTCATTTTCATTCACAAAGAGTGATTTTGCAGCTTCTTTGTAAATAAAAGGAACAGCTTTATTTGTATTTAATTCAGGACAAGTAAATACTTTATTAAAATAATTTTCCAAATCAAGACGAATAAAAGCTGGTTCAAAAAGATTTCTTGGAGTAGCAGTTGCTATAGCACATGGAATATTTTTTTCTTTTAAATATGATAATATTTGTAATGCGCCTTTTTTTAGCTGGATTTTTGTTTTATAAGAATCCGCTAGGACATTAATTATCCCATTATTAATATCTTCAGTATTCCATGATTGAAAATAGTTTTTGTGTAAATAATCAACACCATCTTTCATACTAAAACGGAAAAGTTTTTGTGATAAATCTTTTTCTGGCTCAATATTCTGTGAACGTACAAAAATTTCTCCACAATCTCGCCAATATTCCATAGAATCTATGAGAGTTCCGTCTAAATCAAATATTGCAGCTTTTATCATTCATTTCTCTTTATTTTAAAATATTTTCTGTTAGTTCTTTTAATTCAAATGTAGCTTTTTCAATATCTTCTTGAGCAAAAATTGCACTTATAACAGAAATTCCTGCAATTCCACTTCCCTTTAATTCGATTATATTTGACTTTGTAATTCCACCTATCGCCACAACAGGTATTTTTACAGCGTTACATATATCTCTTAAAGTTTCAAAACTAAGAACAGCAGCATCTTCTTTTGAACCAGTAGGAAAAACAGCGCCTACACCCAGATAATCCGCACCACAATTTTCTGCTTCTATAGCTTGCTCCACCGTCTGAGTAGAAACGCCAAGAATTTTTTTTGGACCAATTAAACTTCTTACATCTTTAGCTTTCATATCACTTTGACCAACATGAACGCCATCTGCATTTATTTTTACTGCTAATTCTACATTGTCGTTTACAATGAAAGGAACTTTATAATTTTTACATAGAGTTAAAATTTCATTTGCTTCAAAATAAAAGGATTTCTCATCCAAATCTTTTTCTCGTATTTGAAGCATAGTAGCACCACCTTGTAATGCCAATTCCACTTGAGATATAAGAGATTTTCCATTTAACCAATGTCTATCTGTAATTGCATATAAAACTAAATCTTTTTTACAGTTCATTTCTGCCCTCATTTTTTTCAATAGATTTTTCAAGTCTGTCCAATTTTTCTGTCATTGTATTTTCAAATCCAGGACGAACATCTGCCTTTAAAATAACTTCTGTACGTATTCCTTTTTCAGCTAAAACGAATGTGGCTTCTTTCACAACTTTCATTACATCATCCCATTCGCCTTCTATTTCTGTAAACATTGAGTATGTTCTATTTTTTAATCCAGAATCTCTAATAACCTTTACAACTTTTGCAACTTCATCTGCAAGTTCATCGCCAATCCCAAAGGGAGCTATAGCCAATGCAACTAATGTATTCATTTTAATAACCTTCTTTTATAAATAAAATTATTCTTCTATCTCAATTCTCGTTTTTAGAATGTTTTTCTCTTTTAATAAATATAATTCATCTAGGAATCTTGCTTGAAATGTTCCAGGTCCAACACTTTTTCTTTCCGCAATTTTACCAGCTTCGTTATACATGATTGTAGCTGTAAGTGCCGCAATAAATGGATTTGAGACTGTGCAATAAATAGAAACTACACCACCTAAAGAACATCCTGCTCCCGTAATCATTGGAAGAAAAACTGAGCCTCCATAACAAATAACACACATTTTTCCATCTGTAACAAGAT
Source organism: Clostridiaceae bacterium (assembly GCA_012519925.1). Classification (GTDB taxonomy): domain Bacteria; phylum Bacillota; class Clostridia; order Acetivibrionales; family Acetivibrionaceae; genus Acetivibrio. The sequence goes on along the minus strand of JAAYPF010000208.1, from coordinate 1,377 downwards.
CATTTTTACCACTTATGGCAACAGCTCCACCCGTATAAACAGCTATTGCCTTTGCTGCTTTTTTTGCGTCTTCTACTTCATCAGTAGAATCAACACCCCTTGCACCTTTTGATTTTTCATTTACTTCATCACAATCAGCAAGTCCCCATAATTTAGCTACAGCAATTATTTCGGAAGCATTTCCACGGATAACCGCAGGCTTATATTCTTTCATCTGTAAAATAAGTTTTGTTCGTAATTCTCCAATGCCTATTCCAACAGGATCTAAAACCCATTGGCATCCTTTTTCATGCAACATTTTACAAGTTCTTGGCAATGATTCTTCATAAATTGGGAGTAAAGTACCTACATTGATATAAAACGATTTACTAATTGTTGCTAAAAATTCTCCTTCATCAGGTAAATAGACCATAGCAGCAGAACCACCAACAGCAAGCTGGGCATTTGCAACAAAATTAATTGTTACAGAATTAGTAATAGAAGGTGCTAAAGGATTTTGTTCACGAACATTTTTTACAGCTTTACAAACTTGTTTTAAAAGTTCATCTTTTGTCATTTCATTTACTCCAAAAAAAAACAGAATCCCAATATGGAATTCTGCTTGAACAGTAAATTTAATTGACAAATCAATTACTTGTCTAAATCCCTACGTTGGCATTATCCAAATCAGGTTTTGGGTCAAGACACACAGTCTACTCTCAGCCAGTTTTACACTAGCTCCCCACAAATCAAGCTTATTATTACAAAAAACATAAAACTAAGCAAGTTATTATAAAAAATTATGTTAACTATCTTGAATTCTTTATTATATTATCTAATTGAATAGAATATATAATTAATGTTATTATAATAGTAGAGTAATTTTTTAATATACAATTCTACATGTGTATCAAGAATTAAAACAAATGCAAGGTTAATACCTTTTACATTTTTTTGTTTATTTGGAATAATATTCAGATTTCTAATTGTTTTAACATCTATTGGAATTCCATTAATAATGAAATCAGTATGATTTTTATGTACTTTTTTTATCGGATAATCAAGACTTTTACTTATAATATATTCACCGAAGGATCCAATCAAAGAATTAGATAATGTTCTTAAAATATTTTTCAATTCATCAATTGTCATTTTCTATCCTTTGGTTCGCGAAGTGAAAAAAACTAACATTGGCTTAACCTGGAATGCGTCATTGGCGCGTGTTTTTGCGTGAACGTAGTGAACTAAGCAAAAACCGTGACATAGCATTCTCAGACAATATGAAGAGACCTCCAGTATGTTAATAATCGCGGATTAGTATCATACTGGAAACCAGCGGATACATACCGCAAACAAACGGAGGCTCTTCATGAATAGAATAATCTATGTTGGAATGGA
>JAAYPF010000207.1 GCA_012519925.1 Clostridiaceae bacterium | reverse complement strand
TCGAAGGCTACAGCGAATCAAATACTGAAAACAGCAAAATACAATTCAAATACCGAGAGTATATAAAACAAGGCGATATATACAAAGTTGAAGAAACAACAGTTATAACCTTCAGGGTTGCACCACCTAAAAACAACAAGCTTTACACCTACATAAATATGAAAGATGGCGAATACTTAATCAATGTAAGATCAGACAACTTCACACTTAACAATTATGCCTTCAAAGGCCTAAATGTAAGCGGTTTACCTTCAATGGATAATATTTTTGTCACTGTAAACGGCACTCTTTACGATGACCAAAATGTTATAATAAGATAAATATGGGTTTCAAGTTTCAAGCTGATTATATAAGCCCATAACTGAAAAAGCAGACCTTTATTGTGTCTGCTTTTTCACTTTTTTGTATCACCATCAAATAAGCCTTCAGTTTCCATTTAGCTTGCAGTCCTTCAATACTTTTTCAATTCCTTCCCATACTGAAAGAGATGAATTCGATTTGGTAAAAAAGAACATTTCTCTACCATCCATTTTCAAGACTTTTATCGGCATGCCAAAGGTACATAGATTTATCGGGAACTTTGTCCATCAAACACTGCAAATGATACCACGTCAAACCTGCAAGCGCCACTTGCATATTTGCAAAATCAGAAAACGTTTTAGCAAAATGCCTCATATAACAAAGGTTTCTAACAGAATAACCGCTTGATTCCGGAAACTCAGATCTTATATCACTGGCAAGATTTTCAATAAAACCACTTGCTAAAAAATATTCTGATACAACTTCTACTTCTTCATCATAAAGAATCAGACTAAAAACGAATTCAATCTAACTAAATTATACTTACATCAACTCGGTGTAGACTTAAATTTTAATAAATATACAAAATCATTATTGTTTATTAAATCCGAATAATATTTTTTGTCAATTCTATTATTCGTTGGCTGAGATTTTGCATCTTTTTGTTTGTACTTATTCCCCTTGTAATAAATTTTCAACTCTGGCAATTATCAATTAATACTCTTTAAACCCTCTTTACTCTAAAATACCTTTGTGCTTTTTTGAATTCCATATTTTCTACAGATACTCTGCCTGTTAACCATCTAAGTTTTCTTTTTAGACTATCTTGAATTACTTTAAATGCCACATTAGTTTCCTGCTTTAAACCCTTTTTTCGTACCATTTTTGAAATATCACCCTCAACAAACAAAATAACATCTACCGTGGGTATAAATTCATTTGCAATACTCTTCCTACCTTTTAAAGCTTCAAAGTATTCATCTAAATCCTTATCTTGATTAATATGACTACCAAAAATAGCAGCTACTGTTGATCGCACTTTTTGGGAAACTTCATCATCAAGAGTTTCAGTTTCTTGGCTATTTGTCATCAGCCTTTTAATATTTTCCTTATTGTTCTCATAGCCTTCAAAATCTTTTATTTCAATTAGTGTAAAATGTTTATCATCATATGCAATAATATCTACGCCTTTATTTCCAGGCATACAATCTTTAAATATTTTGTAATAAGGCGTTTCATCGAACTTTATTGCTTTTACTCCTTCGGCAAACTCAAATTGGAGACTTCCCTCTCTAATTATCATATAACTTCTCCTGTTCCCGATTATACAAGCTTTCAAATTCCTCAACAATTGAATTGTGCTTTAAATCATAGGCCTGCGGCGCACAATCCGAAAGAATTTGACCGTCTTCTTCATAAAGGGAAATAAAGTTTACACCCAAATCATTTTTCTTTGCCTCATATTGCGCAAACATTGAAAACTCTTGAAGAAGAAAATAGCTGTGAGTTGTAAGAAAAATCTGTACATTCATTTTTGCAAGTTCCACTAGTGCCTGTGTAATATATTTCATTCTATTTGGGTTTAAATTTGACTCAGGTTCATCCCAAAACAGAACAGTATTAGAGTTAAGAGCACCGTTAGATACAAGATGCAGAATAGTAGCAAGTTTTCTGTCTCCTTCTGCAACTAATCCCATTTCTATTTCTCCTATGTCTTTTCCTTTTATATAAAATTTGTTATCCTTCATTCTAACTTTGCCCTTAATTATATCTTCAAACTTTTCTAATATTGCATTCTGCTCTTTTGAGTTCTTACCTTTTGTTAACGGTTTAAGAAGAACCTTATTCAAATCATAATAGGTCTCTTCAAAATCAATATGGTAATTATCATATATGCTAAAGAAATTGGAAGCAGCAGATATGATTTCTTTAGGTGGAATAAAAAGCGTTTGAATATTACTCTTAATATCTCTAAGGTCATCTAATATATCTATATTTTTTTCCATTAACGTTGATA
>JAAYPF010000206.1 GCA_012519925.1 Clostridiaceae bacterium | reverse complement strand
CAACAGCTACCCCTGTTGTAACTCCTACACCTGAAGTCACAACAACAGCTACCCCTGTTCCAACACCTACAAGTTCGACTTCATCAAGCTACATTACAATAGATTTTGATAAGACAGAAGCTGAAGTAGGGGACACAGTTAAGGCTACTGTGAGAATCAACAAAATAAGTAAAATATCTGGCTACCAGATTAATTTAAAATATGACCCTAATGTTCTTCAACCAATTAAGCCATCAGGAGCTTCTTATACAAACAGTACAATACCTTCAAGTGGAACAATTATTACTAATGATAATTTTGCTCCTATAAACGCAGTTTCACACAAATTAAGTGAAGGTATACTTAACTTTTGTAAACTGTATATGAAACTTGAAGAATATAGGCTTTCAGAAGAATACGAAGATACAGGAACAATAGCAGTTATTGAGTTTAAGCTGCTTAAGGATGATCAAACTGCTATTACCTTTGAGAACACATATTTAATGCCAAATGCAATAAATGGAACAATGATATTTGATGCTGATGGAAACAGGATTACTTCCGGATATTCAGTTGTTCAACCTGAAAAAATAAACTAAATATTTGTTCCTTAAATCTACGGCTTTGACTTAGTTAACCAGTTAAGTAAGCAAAGTTATGATTATAAGAAATAATCTTTTAACAGAACTTCCTGCCTACAGATGGGAAGTTCTGTTTTTATTACGCTCTTTGGAATGAAAGGAGCAAAAACTAAGGGATTCGATACCCCTTCGCTTTTATTAAAGGGAAAAGTAGGTTGATTGGTATTATCTGCTTTACGCAAACAAATTGTTAAGTTTCTATGAAATATGTCGAAATTTATATTAAGAACAATAATTTTTAATGCTAATAATAAGGACACAATTCAAAAAATACCTTCACAATGTATCATACTTAAAAGCCCACCAAGTTAAGTTTTTTGAAATAGCGTTTGAAAGCTATTAATTCAACTCACCTAATGTACACATAAATACATTACTTTAAATCCTGAAATCTATTATCTATATTATATGGAGGCGGTCATTATGACTTCATTAGAACTTAGTGAATATTTATCAAAGATAAGCGAATATATCGAATACTCATTCTACAAAAACTCTTCAGAAATAATGGAAGCAATAATGGATAATGGATTCTCTAAAGTATGTAAAATTATAGCTTTAACAGAACTTGAAAAAGGTATATTTGAGTGTAAAACTTCATGGAATATTGATGCAGGTATCAAATTCCTAAAAGATGTTGTCATTGACATAACTGGAGAAATGATATTTATAACAGAATTCATATAGGGGTATGGCAATGATTCGTGAATTTTACAGCCATAAGACATAATATACCAGTTTGTTAGTCTTCTGATCTAATTATTTGTACTGAATATTCAATGTTTGGGGGTTTTCTATTTAGATCAAAATCATATTGCCCAAACCTATTATTTTGCCTTCTTTTATTGAAAGTGCAACTCTTAGCATATCAGGGGTAGTGGGAGCATCCGTGCTCTGTACTAAAAGACAAATGTTAAATAATGGTATATATTAGATTATTTAACACATTGTTAAAAACCTGCCAAAAGGTGTAAAAAAATCTATTAAAATTAAGGAAAGCGAAGTCAAATAACAGGCCTCCAAAAATCAACCACGTAGTTTATATATAAGCAACACTCACATTGCTTTATATCAAGCTTTTTAAAAATTAAGTCAAGATAAGTGTCAAGGATGATCCCATACGTCCGAAATACACACTCAATAAATGGGATATTATGGTTTGTGGCTGTAAAATTCACGAATCATTGCCATACCCCATATAAGGTGT
>JAAYPF010000205.1 GCA_012519925.1 Clostridiaceae bacterium | reverse complement strand
TTATACATATATTCCACTTTATTTTATACAAATTTTGCAATCCAATCAACAATTTTATTTCTCTGACATGTATTTTTTACCTACTAAGACCAAAGGCTAAAATGCAAATTCCTATACTATGAACTTAGCACCCTTCGGGCGAACTTTCAAAATGCAAATTCCTATACTATTGAATTAATTATCGAAAAAGTGTATACCCCTGAGAATGTATGTAAAATTCTGGGGTTAGGGTTGAATTCGGTCTATGCTCTCCTTAAATCGAAAGAACTAAGGTCTAGGCGAGTCGGAAGAAAATACCTTATTACAGGTTCTGCAATTTTAGAATTTTTAAATAACTAACTAATCCAAGGAGGGATTTAGAATGAAAGTTCATATTAAAAAACTTAAAAATTCATATGGCTTTAGGATAGATATTGGATACAAGAACGGCAAACGAGTCCAGAAGCAGTATTCGGGCTACAAAACAGCCGAAGAAGCTAAATCCGCATTTCACCAGATAGCTTCTGAAATATATAGCAAGACATTTCTATCACCAGATGAAATAACAGTTGAGAGCTATCTAAAAGAATGGATAAATTCAATTGAGTTTGATATTGCTCCTGCCACATATAGAGGGTATAAGGTTAATGTATTTAAACACATTATCCCTAATATCGGCCATATAAAGTTACAGGAACTTGAGTTAAGTCATGTGAAAAAAATGTATAATGATTTGCAAAGAGGCAATAAAGATGAAACTAAAAAGGATATACAAAAAGGCAATAAAGGCAGAACTGAAAAGGATGTGCAAAAAGACGAAAAAGATAAAACTAAAAAGTTAAGTAGGACTACTGTAAGGTATGTACATGCGACTCTTAGCAGAGCATTAAATGAAGCTTTAGGTAAATACTTAAAAACAAATATACTCGCTGGAAAAAAGTCTGCACCAAAACCTAAAGATTATGAAGCTCAATTTTTAACCGCAGAAGAAGTAGAGGAATTACTAAAACTTTTTGATGGAACAGATTTTTATACTCCTAATCTTCTAGCGGTAGGTTTGGGTCTTAGACGAGGAGAATGCTTAGGTCTTTTATGGGATTGTGTCAATTTCGAAACAGGAACAATAACTGTTAAGCGGTCATATTCACCAAATGAAGGAGAAGGAATTACATTAGCTGGTTTAAAAACTGAAAGCTCCAAAAGAACTCTTACCGTACCAGACACAATAATGAGTTATTTGCTAAAACTAAAGGAAAAACAAAAGGATGACAAAAAATATTTCGGTAATAACTACAAAAAAGGTGATTTTGTTTGTTGTAAATCCGATGGTTCAGCTATTCCCCCACATGTTTGGAACAAAAATTTTCAAAGGACCTTAGAAAAAGCTAACTTTAAGCATATTCGTATTCATGACCTCAGACACACAAATGCCGCACTAATGATACTAAAAAATACACCTATGAAGGTCGTAAGTCAAAGGTTAGGTCATTCATCCATTAAAACCACGATGGACTTATACGGTCACATTTACTTCGAACAGCAGGAAGAAATAGCATATAAACTAAATGAAATTTTAAGCTTTTTACATCCTGTGCATTCTACTGTGCATGATGAAAATAAGGAGCCTCAGGAATAAATCCTGAGACCCTTTATTTTGGCGGAGAGAGAGGGATTCGAACCCTCGGAACGCTATTAACGTTCACACGATTTCCAGTCGTGCGCCTTAGACCAGCTCAGCCATCTCTCCATAAAATGATATTAAATTTAAACCGCCTTAATATTGTACAACAGATAATACCCCTTGTCAATGAAATATCACATAAAACCGATAAGTTATTTTTGCCAAACCTATTAATACATTTGCGGGTCTGCAGTAATAGTCTTTCTATAGTTTTCAACCTCTTCACAAAGCATATTATTGTTCTTCTCAATTATTTGTAAATACTGTTTTAAAATCATTGCTGTTTCACTTTTTTTATTATCCTCAACAAATTTCCTGTAGCTAGTCAAAAGGTCATTATCGATTTTGTTGGTCTCATAGCTGAAAGCAGGTTTGTTATTAAAACCAAAAAGATAGGCATGAAAATAAAACTGGTAATCGCTAGCCATATCAGACTCCTTAATGGGATTAGGATATTTACCGATATAATTCTCAATACTTATTATACTTTGAGCCAATTCGTCCCAAGAGGTTATATATCCGTCCAATAGATCCATCATACGTTTTGTTTCTGCCGCTTTATAAGAAATATAATCTTTAATTTCCTCCTGCAATAGGTGGTTATATCTTTCTAACACCTGATAGTTTTGAATAAGTGTGTACGAGCTCTCTTCATATATAATGCTATAGCCACCATCCAATATTTCTTTAACAAGCCTTTTTACTTCTTCATCTTTTATATTGTCAATCTTCTTTTGATCAAAGATATATCCAAAGGTATTAATCAATTCTTTCTGAACATCTTCTGATGCTAACTTTTCTTCATAGATACCTAGATATCTTGACTGGATTTCTTCAAAACTTAGAATCATTGTGGTTGCTTCATCCCGTTTAACAGTATCTATTTTCTCTTCAATAAAAGACAAGGCCTCGAGAGGCCTTGTTTCTTCATTTATAATTTTATTATATTCATTCATCGATGTACTCGCTGGTTCTTTTTCCCACACCTTCGGATCTTTAACATTATCTTGTATTTCGTCATAAGCTATTTCAAATTCTAGTGGACCAATATCCGCAGTTGTATATGGAATAGTCTGAGCATACAAAATCAGACCTGAATCCTTGATATAAAAACCATTTATATTTTCTATGGAGTTTATATCCTTTAAAAGAGCTACTCCTGATTGTTGAACCTTATTTGTTAATATTGGATTAAGCTTTTTCGTATCTTTCAATAAATCTTTCAAATCGTACTGCAATCCGTTTCTTAAGTTAAAATTAATTGCATCAAAAATTTCATCCGGCTCTTCAAGTCCAATGATATAGTTTTCTAGGATCAGTTTAATACTAAGTGTATATTTTGACCTGAAAATAACTTCGTACGAAACATTTAATACTTGCTTTGACATATCATCACCTGATATTCCGTCTGCCATTAATGCTATACTATCTGCAACCTCTTTATATCTTTGAATTTTTTCACTAATTGCTTTGTTTACCCTGCCCTCAAGTTCTGAGTCCGCCATATTTGAAACCTTTGGATATTTAATAATAGACTCTAAATCTTCCCTTGTATTATCTTCAATTACTTCCTCAATAATATAGTCATTGTTAAGCTTTGACTCGTCAATTGTCAGTGCTACCGGTGCCGGTGTTGACGACACCTTCACCCCTTTGTTATCTTTGTCCTTTTGATTTGCTCCTGAACAGCCACTAAATATTAGAGTAGTCATTAAAAGAGCAACTAACAACCTTTTCATTAATCTACCTCCTAAATATAATTAACTCTGCATAAATGATTTCAATAATTCCTGTGCAATATTATTAATAAAAAAACCATTAAGTAAGATTTTTAACAAAATTGCAATGTATTTAGAAATCACCTTATTGTTATTAAACTGATATTCAACCCTCACCCCCTGCATAATAAAAATTAATATAATTAAAGTGCAGTATTAACATATACATAATAATATTATGCCACAATAATGGCTAAGAGGCAAAGTATTTCTTCGCATTTTTTTGCAATATTTTGTAATATGTATCATGCTTTTTAGCTTAGACCTTTTTCAATAAATAATATTACACATATTACAAATCCTATGATATAATCTAAGCATTGTAAGTTTATCTTAAGGGAGGCAGTTATGGCAAAGAAAGTAACCATGGAGGATATAGCCAAAAGCGTAGGTATGTCAAAGAATACCGTATCTCTTGCACTTAGAAATATGCCCGGAATTAATGAACAGACACGCAGACTTATTCTTGACACCGCAAGACATCTAGGATATGAATATAAAAAAAAATTCTCTGAACATGAGTCCGACAAAGCTTCCTATAAAAATATATGTCTGATTTTATCTAAGGATACAAGTAAATCGGAAGGTTTCTTTTCATATATACAATATGGTGTTGAAGCAGAAGCTAAAAAGAATAATATAAATATCATTATATATTGCTATGAAGAGGATAAAGAAGATTTTGAAACACCCCTATGTGTTAAGGAAGACCTTATTTCAGGTATTATTACTCTTGGAAGAATATCAAAAAAAACATTAACTTCTATTTTAAAATTTAATCTACCCCTTGTAATAATAGATCATTATTTTGATGATTTAATTTGCAATTATGTTCTAACAGACAATGTTTCCGGGGCTTACTTAGCCACAGAACATCTTATTAAACTCGGTCATAAAAATATAGGGTTTTTAGGTAATATTTCAATATCCAGCAGTTTTTATGATAGATATCAAGGATATATAAAAGCCTTGAGCCAATACTCTATTCCCCTGAACCGCTCTTTATCCATAACTGATAAGTGCCTTTCTGAGTTTAGAATTAATGGCATAGGAAGAGTTGTTGAGGAAATCAAAAAACTTCCCGAGTTGCCTTCAGCTTTTTTTTGCTGTAATGATATAGAGGCAATAACCGTTATAAACGCTTTGAAATTGATGAAACTATCCGTACCAGATGATATCTCGATGGTAGGTTTTGATAATATTGAGTCCTCAAAGGATATAACTCCCGAATTGACCACAATGCATATCTCAAAAGAAGCCATGGGAGAACGAGCAGTTAAATGTTTATTAGAAAAAACAGCCAACCCAAATTCTATATCGGAAAAAATACTCTTGCCACCAATCTTCGTTGAAAGGAATTCTACAAAGAAGTTGAATTAGTCTATTGACACAGCATATGAATCATTACAAAACTCTTAATATATCACTTATTTTTATCAGTTTATTTGTGATACGTCTCATTGTTCAGAATTTTAAAAACCCTAAAAACCTGTTCAAGTAAAATAAGTCTGGTCAACTGGTGCGGAAAAGTCATATCGGATAAGCATAGCCTAAAGTCTGCTCTTTTAACAAGTTCTTCATCTAATCCTAACGAACCTCCAATCACAAATGTGATATGAGATTTACCAGAAATAAAAAAGGAATTAAGCTTATCTGCAAATCCCTCCGAATTAAGCTTTTTCCCTTTTAGATCTAGCACTATCAAGACCGATCCGTCTTTAACTTTCTTAATAATTCGTTCTGCTTCTTTTCTTTTTACCTGAATTTCTTGGGACTCACTTAAATTCTCTGGTGCCTGTTCATCGTCAACCTCTATAATCTGAAGCTCACAAAACCTTGAAAGTCTCTTATTGTATTCACCTATTCCTTCCTTCAGATACCTTTCCTTGAGCTTCCCCACTGCAATAACTGTTAATTTCATTATATCCTCCTAAACTTCTACCACTGCTCCAACCCTATCACGTAAAGCCACCGACAACATAATATCTTTTCCTACACTGATGTCATTCTCACTAAGCACATTGTAAACTGTTTGATAGGCAAGCTCAGGAAAATTGTTTTCTCTGCTTAAGTGCCCTAACAAAAATTTCTTAGTACCGTTTTTCGCCAAATAGGCCACCACCTTTCCTGCCATTTCATTGGACAAATGTCCTCTCTCGCCTAGTATTCTCTTTTTTAGTGGCCATGGATATGGTCCCACCTTTAACATTTCAATATCATGGTTAGATTCAATTAACAAAAGATCACTACCCAATAAATAGCTTAAAAGCTTATTAGTCATATGCCCTATATCTGTAGCAGTAGTAACTTTTTTATTGTCCAAAAAGAAATTAAATCCCACAGGATCAATAGCATCATGAGGAATTGGAAATGCTTTAACATATATATTGCCTATCTCAAACTCTTTGCAGTTGTCAAAACATACTCTATTTTTAATATTTACAGGTCCAAGAGCCTGTTCCATAGCGTTCCATGTATTTTCATTGGCATAAATAGGTAAGTCAAATTTTCTAGACAGTATACCCGCTCCTCTTATATGATCGCTATGCTCATGAGATACTAAAACAGCACTTAATTCCGAAGGATTCTCTCCTATGGCAACAAGTGCTTCAATTATCCTCTTGCCACTCATACCACAATCAACTAAAATCTTTGTCTTGCCATCGGATACAAATAGGCAATTCCCACTACTTCCACTATATAAACTACAAAATTTCATCATTTGTTTTTCTCCTGTTTATCCATTTCCATATGACGGAACTTCACTATTCATTATTTAAATAACCTAAAAAAAGCTATAGGTAGTTACAACTCAGTCTTTAACTCTTGTAATATCAGCTCCAAGACTCCTAAGCTTCTCTTCTATTAATTCATATCCTCTATCTATGTAGTTTATATTATATACTTCAGTTTCGCCTTCTGCAACTAGCCCAGCAATTATCAGTGCCGCTCCAGCCCTCAAATCAGTGGCTTTTACCGGTGCCCCGGAAAGTCTTGGAATCCCTTCAAATACTGCCATTCTTCCCTCAACTTTTACTTGTGCACCCATTCTTTTCAATTCATCAACATATTGAAACCTTGAATCCCATATTCCCTCCGTGATTGTACTCGTCCCTTCTGCCAAACACAGCATAACCGATGCAGGTGGATGCAAATCCGTTGGAAATCCTGGATATGGTAGTGTTTTGATATTGGCTTTTAATATGTTTTCAGGTCCCTTAACCCTAATCCAATCTCCGCCTTCTTCAAGTTCCGCACCCATTTCAATAAGTTTCGCACTTAGTGACTCCATATGTTTAGGAATAATATTCCTTACAGTAAGATTCCCTTTTGTGGCAGCAGCTGCAACCATGAAAGTACCAGCCTCTATCTGATCAGGTATCACACAATGAGTTGCTCCGCCCGAGAGATTTGATACTCCTTTAATCTTAATTACATCGGTACCTGCACCCTTTACGTTAGCTCCCATTGCATTAAGGAAATTCGCTACATCAACAACATGCGGTTCTTTTGCGGCATTTTCAATTACAGTAGTACCTTCTGCCTTTACTGCTGCAAGCATAATATTAATAGTAGCTCCAACACTAACTACATCCATATAAACCTGACTTCCTACAAGCCTTTCAGCCTCAAGTCTTATAATTCCGTGATCCATTTCTACTTTTGCACCTAATTTTTCAAACCCTTTAATATGCTGATCTATGGGTCTATAACCAAAATCACATCCACCAGGAAAAGCCACTTCCGCTTTTTTAAACCGTCCAAGCAGAGCACCTAATAAATAGTAAGATGCTCGAAGGCTTTTTATCATATCATATGTAGCTGTGTCTGATTTAACATATTGCGAATTTATCCTTATACTGTCTTTATCATCAAATTCAACTTCACAACCTAATTCTGTTAATATATCTATTAAAATCCCAACATCACTAATTTCAGGAATATTTTCTATTCTACAGGGTCCATCGACTAACAAAGCAGCAGGTATAATTGCCACCACTGAATTCTTAGCTCCGCTTATACTTACTTCTCCAACAAGCGGTTTGCCGCCCCGAATTAAAAACTTCTCCAAATATAACGCCCCCACTCATTTTCTTTTGACCGGCAAAACATACCATACTAATTATATTACTATATTTCATCAAATTACACACCCAAAAATCACTAATTAACCAATTTATTTATCATTTAATTTTACTTCCTCACCATTATATACTTTAAAATATCTTTCTACAATTTTTTCTGACTTTTTAGCTGTAATTCTCCAAACAGGAATATCATCAAGCACTTTTGTATCATCGCCTACAACTTGCTCGCCAAATCCCAAATCAATTTTACTAATAACTGTACCACTATCGTCTATCAGATTCTTTACTAGTATTTGATAGGCTGGTACTATTTTCTGACTACCAGAGATCTCTTTAGCATTTCTGTTGTTATACTTCAAATAAGTAATTCCATTTTGTGATATAGCTACTTCAACATAATTACTGTATAACCAGAATCCTTCTTTTTTTTGTCTAAAAGTATATATTTTTTGACCTTCTGAAGTCTCTTCTGTCTTATCAAAATAAAACTTTTCAAAAGGTATTTTCATTTCTTTAAACAAATTTGCAAGATGGTTTTGAACCCTTTTTGAGTCAGTTAGATAAAATGCCTCCCTAGGGTCACTATTATTGTAAACAAATGTATTTGCTTTTTCAATCACCAACTTTTTATTTCCACATACAGCATTTATACTTTCATTAAAGGTCTCCTCTATATACTTTACTTCTCCAAAAAAACTCTTTATTATCAAGTCTTTATCTAAAATTGTATTAGTGCTAATTAAGGTACCCATTTCCTTATTATATAAGGGAATTTCGCAATCTAAAACAATTCCGCGGTTTTCAAGGACTTTTACTGTGTTATCAATCGCTTCCCCAGATATATTATCAGAATTAAACAAAGTAATCAAAGTAATAGAAAGAAAAAGGTTCAAAAGAACAAATATAAAAATTAGTATATTTTTTGCCTTTGCCCAATCCATAGCTACTCCCCTTTTATCTCGTTCATTTCAACTGTAAAATTCCTTCCATCCATTGTTTCTATGAGCCAAATAGGTTTTAAATGTTCCTCATTTTTACTGTATTTTGCATCATAGGATGTAATAACATCCTTTACAGAAAAATTATAGAAATTTAAATGATCGTACTTTTTAAAAACATCATCAAGCAAATCAAATGGGTAAGTCCTTACTTTTAAAGTATTGCTTCCGACAGAGAACTCTTTTAGAATCCAATAACAACTTAATACTTTCTTTTTATTAGCATTAATCTCAATTGCATTATTTATGAAAGCTTCCTTCCCTGTGTTTACTGGATACTCTAAAAAAGAAACAGGTCTTTGACTAACTTTATAATCAAAAGTAAAGGTATAATATCCATCTTTATCACTGTTAATTCCTGACAGATAAATTTCTGCCCCCTTAACTAAATCCGCTACCTTAGCAATAAATTCAATTGCCCTATGAAGAGCATCTATTTCAGAGCCCTTATCAGCCTTATCGTATTGGGACAAATACTTATATTCCATAAGCCCATCCCGATGAATCTTATAGGTTTTACTCGGATTTCTAAACACTATAGAGTTGTCTAAATCAACTCCCCAAGTAAGCCTTTCTTTATCGCTTCCTAAAACCTTTGCTGCGATCTTTTCAAGATCTTCCTTACTAGTAGTATCAATATCCCGTATAATCTGTGGTACTGTGCTGATAATATCAGGAAAGTCTTCGGAAGCACTTCCTCTAGGTATCAAAATATCAGGCTTAATTCTATACGGAGTTTTATTAATTCCCATCCATTCGTTCATAACTACATAGCTATACCCGTCATCCTCTTCAAGTGAGATTAATATATCATTATATTTCTCTCTGCTTAAACCCTTCTCAGAAAATGGCAAGACATAACCATATGTCCTTGATCCATCATAAACATATAGACCAATATTGTTGTTTGAGTCTATCCTTGGCAATAAGGCTACTTTATATACCCCATTAAATTCCTGACTTTCGTTGCTTTCCACATTTAGTAATGCTGCTAAAGTACTTGTGTTTACTATTGTCTTAAATTCAAACACAAAACTCTTTTTTACAACTACTTCGCCCCAGTCTTCCTCATGGTAAATTTGCCTTCGTAGAATTTCCTTCCCTTCCAACAAGTTAGATAAATAATATAATACTTCATTAGTTAATTTGTCATAATGTTCGTGTGTCTCATCAATAATAAAATGTGATTCGTCATAACCTTCGGTAGCAGTAATTCGAAAAAACTTAACATAATCGCTTATATCACTTGGAACCTTCTTATTACTGCTTGCAAAAATATTCCATAAAAAATTAGTAGGTAACCCTTCGTTTTGATAATTCCAAAGGATTCCTACCTGTATAAAACTCGTCATAACCAAGACTATTAAAATGTACAATTTAAATCTTTCAAATCTAAACCGTTTTTTAATATCCGCCACCTCTTACACTATTTAAATAAGCCATTCAACATATCTGTAATCTTCAAAAATCCAGTTTTTATCGCTTCTTTTATCCCATTATCCAATACAGAAACCTTAAAACTGTTTATCTGTAGATTTGTTTTGCTTAACAAGCTTTCCGTTTCGTTCTTCTTATAGGCAATAATTCTTACATCATTTGCACCTTTATTAGGTAGAATTACCTCTTTCATAAATATACCTGAAGCACCTATATCCCATATGTAATCGCCATCTGTGTTGGCAAAAGGTATGTACTTATTCTCATCATTGTCATAAATCAAAAGCATTACACTTATCTCATCGTTTACGGAATTACCGCAAATAACATAAGATTTCTTAAATGTCGATTCATCCCCTTCTGGTCGGGTTATGGTAACCATAAACTGTTCAGTATCGCTTGTCGCCTTATCTGATAAAATTGGATACTGATTAAGTAATTTTTGATTTTCAACACCTTGTGCAAAAGAAGTAACACTGAAACTAGTAATCAATATAACTAGTGTAAATATGTAAATTATTTTTTTGTACATTTAACATCCACCCTTTTTATAAGCAATATTATGCTTAAAATTTTTAACCCCAATATCATATAATATATTATATATTAATTATGTTACAAGATTGTTACACGACATTTAAGATTCAATTACATCTTCTTTTGAAGCTTGTTCGTCATAATATATAGGCAATCTTACAGTCACTTCAGTACCTTTGCCAAGTTGGCTTGTAATTGAAATACTCCCCTTGTGAGCCTCAACTATTTCCTTAGCTATAGATAGTCCAAGCCCAGTTCCTCCCATTTCTCGAGAACGGGCTTTGTCCACTCTATAAAATCTTTCAAACACCCTCTTAATATCCTCTTCAGGTATTCCTATGCCCGAATCGACAACTTTTACATAGGCATCGCTATACATCTTTCCTACATATACAACAATTTTGCCCCCTTCAGGAGTGTATTTGATTGCATTAGTAAGCACATTAAGTATAACTTGCTCAATTCTATCTTTATCCGCTAAGACTTGCGGTTTATCACCTATTGAAAAACACTCTATAATTTGTCCCTTTTCTTTTGCCGATAGTTCAATCTTTTCTACTGAGCTCCTTATAAGGCTATCAAAGCTAAAACTCTGAATATTCCACTGTAATTGCTCATTTTCCAATCTAGAAAGTTGTAGCAAATCTTTAACCAGTCTTGTCATTCTATCAGCCTCAGAATTTATAACTTCAAGAAACCTATGTGCTGTTTCTGGATCGTCAAGTGCACCATCCATCAGAGTCTCTGAGTAGCTTTTAATTGAGGTCAAAGGTGTTCTAAGCTCGTGCGAAACATTTGCAACAAATTCGCGTCTCATATTATCCAGCTTTTGCTGGACTGTAATATCATGTAAAACCGCAATAATACCTTCTGCTTTCCTTTGTTCATCAGTTGATAATGCAAAATATATCTGAATATATTTATTGTCAAAGCTCAGGTTTGCCTCTTTTGTACTGAATATTTCAAGGTAGAGCATCTCTTCTATTGTTATACCTAAATCAAACCTACTTGAAAATTCATTAAAATTCATATTAAATTCATCCAAACCAAGCATAAGCTTTGAAGCCGGATTGGCATGGACCACTTCCCCATCTATATTAAAAGCTATTACGCCATCGGTCATATAGTTTAGTATAGTCTCTATCTTATTCTTCTCTTTGGAAATTTCATTTAGTGTGTTTTTAAGCTCTTTAGCCATATAGTTAAAAGTTCTAGTAAGCTTGCCTATCTCATCCTCTGATTTTACTTCTGCCATCTGAGTAAAATCCCCTTGAGCAATATTTCTCGCTTTGTGCATCAAATTTACTATAGGTACGGTTATTGTCTTTGATAGCAGGTATCCAAAAATAAGAGATAAAATAACTGCAATAACAAATGCGTTTTGAATAATGTTATTAAAGCTGTTTATTACAACTCCCCACTCATCTTTATAAAATCTAAAATATAATATATAATTACCTTTGCCCCGAGCATAATCAAAGAATACCCGGTCATTACTATGAATGGCTCTTCCTTCATTTACGTCTTTTCCTGCAAGTGCAGATAAAAAATTCTTTGAATTTAATATTTCTTCAATAAACTTATCTGTATCTTCATCAAATAAATTGTCACTTGAGTATAATATATCATTTGAACGCTTATCAATTACTGCATAAGTAACATAGTCTCTCACCATAAAGAGACTAATATCACTATAATTACCCTTTAGATCCCCAATTATTTCGCTTCCTGTAGGATTATCACCAATACCCCAGCTTTCAAAACCTTTATCTATCCTATTTTTAAAGTCTTCATAGTATACTGCTTCCATAAAATAGTTTAGTGAAATGCTCACTGTAATCATTAATGCAAGTGATACAAGAACAAAAATAACAACGAGTCTCCATTGTAAACTTCTTAAAAATTGTAGTTTCCTAAAAAACATATCCGCCCTCGCAAAAACTTAGTGGGTAAAAATTTTGAGGGCATTTCGCCCTGCTTAACTAATATTTTTAAAAGCTATCACTTATTAATTAACTAACTTTATTAAAATAATACCCTACGCCTCTTTTAGTCATAATATAACATGGATTACTAGGGTCGGTCTCTACCTTTTCTCTAAGCCTTCTGACTGTAACATCCACAGTACGTACATCACCATAATATTCATAACCCCACACTTTTTCCAATAAGCTTTCTCTTGAAAATATTTGCCCTTGCTGAAGTGCTAGAAATTTGACCAGTTCAAACTCTCTTAAAGTAAGCTCTAAAACCTGATCATCCCTTTTAACTTCATATCTTTCTATATCAATCTCTAGATTTCCGCATCTTAATAAGTTTGTCTCTTTAGTTGCGGCATTTTCCGTTGAAACCCTCCTAAGATTTGCCTTGACCCTGGCCATTAACTCTCTAGTACTAAAAGGTTTAGTAATGTAATCATCCGCACCCAATTCAAGACCTAAAACCTTATCAACCTCTTCCTCCTTTGCTGTTATCATAATTATAGGAGTAGAGATAGTTTGTCTAAGTTTACGGCATACTGTAAAACCATCCATCTTTGGTAACATTATGTCAAGAAGGATAAGATCAGGCTTTTCTTTTAAAGCATATTCTATTGCCTGCTCACCATCATTCGCTTCAACAGTTTGAAAGCCTTCTTTAGCTAAATTAAATTTTAAAATATCAACTATGTTTTTCTCATCATCAACAATTAGTATCTTTCCGCTCACAAAATAGCCCCCCTTTTATTTATGGAAGTTATAATTGCATCTGTACAAATTTTGCATATCTGCCATTGTAGTTCACACAAACAACATATATTATTATAACATTTATATTACAAAATTGAATATTTATTTTAAGACAATACAACCAATTTATTGAATTAGGTGATTTTGATCTCGTTTTTTTGTAAAATTTTATGTATTATGTTGATTTAATCCCAAAATGTGTTATAATATACTAAGAAGTTTGTCATAATTCTTTCTACATAAGCTTTCTTGCATTAAACAATTCTAGTTCAGGGGGGCTGCTAATAATGTCAAACGAATCAATGTACTATCTTATAACGGAAATGCACCTCAAGTTAAACAAATTGATTGAAAGCAAGGGGTTTGATCTTTTAGACGAAGAAGTCCAGCATTATAGCAGAAGATTGGACAAAGTTTTAGATCATTATAATAAATTTTATCAAAGGGACAAGCAATTAAAGTTAAAAACATGTTATCTTGAGACCTCCTTAAAATGCGCATATTTATAAGGATCAAGAATAACAATTGTATGGGCAATCCATTAAGATTGCCCTTTTAATTTTAAATCCTTTAACTAAGGAACGATTAAAATATAAGTTCCAACTCTGGGATAACGAAAAAACTTGATTTGATAATGTTCTGCCAATATGAGAATAGGAAGTTATTTTTTCGTTATCCCTAAGTGAATTGCTTAGTTCTACGAAGTTCTTATTTTTAATTCCCATTTTCAGCTTTTTTATAGGTTGGCACAATTAGTTTTATATACTCCGATATCCCTTCCGAATCCTTCATAATTATTTCCTTGAGACAATCTAGTTCTCTTCTTAAAAGTGCTAAATCGGTGTGAATCGGTTTAGCTACATATATCTTATTATTCTTAGTTGATTCAAGCCCCTCTTCCTTAAGAAGCAATTCTTCATAAAGCTTTTCTCCCGGTCTAAGACCTGTATACTCAATATTAATATCTACATCCGGTTCAAACCCTGACAGCTTTATCAGGTTTTTTGCGAGATCGGAAATCTTAACCGGCTGTCCCATATCAAGAACAAATATCTCTCCACCTTTTGCCATCGCACCTGCCTGTATAACCAGCTGTACCGCCTCAGGTATAGTCATAAAGAATCTTGTAACATCAGGATGTGTTACTGTGACTGGTCCGCCCTGCTCAATTTGCTTTTTGAATAAAGGTATTACACTTCCATTGCTTCCTAAAACATTCCCGAATCTTACTGCAACATATTCAGTCTTACTGTTGCGATTTATTGCCTGAATTTCCATCTCCGCAATTCTTTTTGTAGCACCCATTATATTAGTTGGATTAACGGCCTTGTCGGTGGAAATAAGCACAAATTTCTTTACACCGTACTTGTCCGAACATTCAGCAACGTTCAGAGTTCCAAATACATTATTCTTTATAGCCTCACTAGGATTGGCCTCCATAAGAGGAACATGTTTATGCGCCGCAGCATGAAACACTACATCAGGCTTGTACATATCAAAAATGCTTTCAATTCTTTGTTTTTCCCTTATATTTGCAATTACAGTATAAAGTTCTAATTGAGGATTACTGTGTAATAGTTCATTTTGAATGTCATAAGCATTATTTTCATAGTTGTCTAAAATGATCAGCTTTTTAGGTTCAAAAGTGGCAATCTGTCTGCATAGCTCTGAACCAATTGAACCACCACCACCAGTTACCAAAACTACTTGATCTTTAATATAGGAAGAAACCTCATTTACATCAAGATTTACCGGCTCTCTTCCAAGCAAGTCCTCAATATTTACGTCCCTTACTTTTTGCATTACCACAGATTCATCAATAAGCTGTGATACTGATGGCAATATTTTTACCTTACATTGGGTTTTTGAACATTCTGTAAATATTTCATTTATATCTTTATTACTTGCAGATGGAGTGGCAATTATTATCTCATCAATTTGCCTTTTTTCAACTACTGTTGCAATGTCCTTTCTCTGACCTACAATGGGTACACCGTTTATTTTCTTTCCCTGCTTGAACAAATTGTCATCAACTATAGCTACTGGTGTGCTTTTTAGTTCGGGATGCATCTTCATTTCCTTTACGATTATTGCACCTGCATCTCCGCCCCCGAATATTAATACTCTCTTTGAACCCTTTATTCGTACTATTTCGCCTCTAATTACTCTTCTAAATATACGATACGCAAACCTTATTCCCGCTAAAAGAAATGTGTCTGTCAGCATACAAATAAGGAATATACTTCTCGGCACAGATGTCTTAGATAAGAATACATAGGATATCATAATCGAATTACCAACAAAAACTGCCCCAACTATTAGCCCCATTTCATACGCTCCAGCATATTTCCAAAGACTGTTGTATAATCTGAAGAGTATAAATACCATAAGCTTTACACATGTAGCTATTACTAATAGTTTTAATATTGGCTGTGAATGCCTTTCAGGAATACTTTCATATCTAAAATCGAATCTCAATAGATATGCCATAATTAATGACACATTAATTAGTATTAAGTCAAAAGCAATTAATGCATTTGATCTTATTTTTCTCTTCATTTAATTGACCTCCCGATTATCTCTATTAGTATTGCTTTTTTCGTTGAATTTTTTCATCTATACTAATCAATAATCCATCAATAAAATTATACTTCATTTTATATATAAATTACAACCCATCCCTAAGATTTACATTTTTCTTTGCACAAACTCCCTCTTGTCCTTTTATTGGAATTGTGACAGGGTTACACCTATAACCCATTAATATCAATCAGTGTAATAATAATTTCAGCAGCATTAGCTATTTTATGCAGCTTGACATCTAATTCAAAAACACCACTTTGAGTATTGCATTTCGCCCCATAGCTATTGCCATTTATTATGACAAACACTGCAGTCCCTACTATTTTTTCAGATTTAATTGTACCACTTATTGTAATATATGGTTTATATGAAACAGTCATAGATAAATTTAATTAGTTTTCAGCAGCCGAAGATATAGATTAATAACGGTTTAGTTTTGAGCTACCTGTCCGGTTAAAGTTAGCTATAATTCCAGACAGTTAACTAACTTGGATTTATTAAACGGTTCTCGAAATTACTATACTCTATCTCTTTACTCTTCCAGAGCTATCACCATTTACCAGCGCTAATACATCATCAATTTTTACCCGATTATAGTCTCCTTCTAGTGTATGCTTTAAACAACTTGCTGCAACAGCAAATTCAACTGCATGCTGGCCTTCATACCCGTTGATCAATGAATAAATAATTCCTGCAGCAAAACTGTCACCACTACCAACTCTATCTACTATATCAATCTTATATTCCTTAGAAATAAAATATTTATCTTCAATAGTTGAATACAACATTCCAGCCCATTTATTTACTGAGGCAGACAAACTCGTTCTTAGTGTTATAGCCACGTACTTAAAGCCAAATTGATTGCTGAGTTTCTTTGCAACTTCTTTATAACTTTTGTGATCAATACTACCATTTAGAACATCTGTATTATCTGCTTTTATTCCAAATACATTTTCAGCATCCTCTTCGTTTCCAATACAAACATCAACATATTTCATGAGTTTTGTCATTGTTTCTCTTGCTTTATCTTTTGTCCATAGCTTGCTTCTGAAGTTTATATCACAACTTATTAAAATACCTTTTTCCTTAGCAGCCTTACATGCTTCAAAAGATATTTCCAACATACTTTCGCTTAATGCTGGATTTATACCTGAAAAGTGAAACCATTCAGCACCATCAAATATATTATCCCAATTATAATCTTCAACACCCGAGCAAGCTATAGCAGAAAAAGCTCTGTCATAAAGAACCTTTGATGGTCTTTGGCTGGCACCCTTTTCTAAATAATATATACCTAAACGTTCTCCACCTCTAATTACTGCTGAAGTATCTACGCCAAAATATCTAAGAGAATTAATTGCAGCTTGTCCTGCTTCATTGTCTGGGACTTTCGTAACAAAGCATGATTTCAACCCATAATTAGCTAAAGAAACTGCCACATTGGCCTCTGCCCCACAAAACGATATCTCCAATATATCATTCTGAAAAAGCTTTTTGTGTCCTTGTGGTGCTAATCTCAGTAATATTTCACCAAAAGTTATTACTTTCATACTAACTCTCCTCCAAATTTAGATACCTTGTAGATGTAATGAATTGAATATCATTATACTTGGCAAAATCATTAAGTGATTTTTTCATACCTTCATTTAGTGTGTCTACTATAGTCTTTTTCTTGATTAAAGTTAAATCCTTCTCAACATAATTTTTATAAGCATCGTATGAATATCCATCATAGCCTGCAAGCATTATTGACCTAACTTCAAGCCTTGATAATAACTTGATTAACATTAACCCAGCGTTATCACTTACTGCTGAATTTTCAATTAGTAAATCAATGTAGTTAACTCTAAAGGTAGCATCTGATGCTTCAGTCACATTTGATGTGACAACTAAGTTCATATCATTCTCTATTTCTAATTGATCATATCTTCTTAAATTACTAATAAAAACATAATCTACTTTTATCTTCTGTGGATTGAAATTCACAGATACAGTTAATGTATTAGGTTGTTTTGATAGTTCCTCAATTGCCTTTACACTATTGTTAATACTCATACCTGGAGCTATCGCAATAACATTTTTACCTCTAAAAATATCTTTTAACTTATTAATATTGTCTAAATCATCAATTTTGTGTGATTGATACTTCAAATATAATTTTTCAACGTATTCTGCGTCAAAATTGACTTTTTGGGATTCATCCAACATCATTAGAATATTGCTAATATCTTCTGCAGTGAGTGTATCTTTTGCTGAAAGGTGAGTCGCATAGTTCGGATGACAATTATGTTTTGCAGAAATATAGTGTGGAAGAGAGTACCCCCAATAGTTACTTATATAAATGTTATTCAAAACTTCATCTATAATCTGTAGTAATGGCTTAGTTTTATAGTCAGCACCATTTACATCATTCAAATACTCAACGAATAGTTCAGTATTTAAATTTCCAGCTCCTCTACCCATCCCAAAAACACTAGAATCTATGATTAACTTTCTCTTAGTCTTTAAGTCTACCAAATCTTGTGCATTTGAATATGACAATTGGATGTTGTTATGAGAATGATAGCCAACGTAAATATCTCTATTCAAGTTATTATCAACTAGATAGAAAAATCTCATTAAGTCGCTTCTCTTCATAACTCCAAAACTATCAACAATGTAAAACGCATATGGAAATATTTCATTCGATCTCTTAATTAGTTCTATGAACTCAACATCAGAATAGGCTACTGAAACCATGGGTTGTATAAATAATTTGTATCCTTTCTTAACTATTCCATTGCATAATTCTAAAGCACCATTAAGGTCCTTTTTATGAAATGCAACTCTTATACCAGTTATAGATTTTCCATCATAGTCAGGCAAATCTTCTATATTGTATTCTCCGTAATTAATCATACATACGTATTCTGTGTTGGTTTTTTGTTTTGGTAGAACATCAGAGATAATACCTATCGTTGAAAATTGGGTTGAGTCTTTATCTTCTTTAACTCTATTCGTCAAAAACCCACATTCAACTATTTCAAGACCAGAATCACTAAGCTTATTTATTATATTTATTATATTGTTTTTCCCGAACTCCCAGTTGTTAACATACCCTCCGTCTCTTAATGTACAATCTAGCACTTTAATTCTATTCATCATAATCCACACTCCTTATTATGTTATTGAAAATTGCATTTGCTATTAGGAAATCATCCATTTCATCAATATCAGTAGCTTCGATTTTCGTCACTTCTTGAAGATATGGCCTAAATCCAATTCTTCGATTGAATTTTTGAATAATATCTTTTTTATAGATATAAAATCCGCTAGTTTCGGCAAATAACTTAGGTAAATCTTGAGTTCTTGGTATATTTGATAAATCATAGTTAAATGGTTTACCATCTTTCCATAAAAACTCCTGAACTTTTTGTACCGCTAAGGCCGAATCATACTCACCTGACCTAACCTTTGATAGGGCATTTTCGATACTAGTTGATAGAACAAAGGGTGATGTTGCATGGGTCATTAAATATATATCAGCATTTACTTCTTCTGAAAAACATTTCAAAACCTCATTCATTAGTGTACTTGAAGTATCTAAACTTTCACTTCTTCTCAAAAACTTAATTCCTTTAGGTATAAAGTCCTGAATCCTTGGATTACTGCAATAAACGTAAATATCATCAATGCCATTAACTTTGAGCAACGTTTCTAAAATATAATAGCAAAGAGGTTTACCGTTATCAAATGACTTTGTATTTTTGTTAGGTAATCTTTCATTATTTAATTTCATTGGTACAACAGCAATTGTTCTCATATATATTCTCCTCAAATTTTTTGATTATTAATTTTCAAATTTTTGGCTTCATATAGATAAAGCAAAAAAAGCGAAAGAAAAACTCCTATTAGTCTCATAAAAAAACTTCCTTTAAACAGATAGAAATACAAAGTTATACTTATTACCATTATAGTTGATTTAAGGTGAAATCTAAAACCATATATAGGCATCTTTAATAATTTAGAGGTAATAAAATAATGAAATAAAAATAGTAAATAATACGATATAATTGTAGTAATTGCAGCTGCAATATAACCATAAACAGGCACAAATATAAGATTTAATATGATATTGATAACAGCACTTAACAATGTGCCTGCTGCAATAAGATGGGTTTTTTTATTTCCATACTCAACATTAACCTCGAACGTGTACATAAACATAAAATAATAAGAGATAAATATCAACGGTACTACATCTAAACCACTCCAGTACTCCGAACTAGAGAATAATCTTACAATTTCAGGGCTTAGCATTAACACTGCACAATAAAGAGTAGTAAACACATTTCTTACAATATTTGCTCGTGATTTAATTATTTTATACTCTCCGTCTTTAAACTTTTCAAAAAACCAAGGATTCCATGCTTGATCTATAGATAAAAATAAAACTTGAATTATCATACCTATCTGATACGCAAAACTATAGATTCCGTTTGCAGAAGCACCTACATATTTATTTATAATTATTCTGTCAAATTGTACATTTAATATTAAACCCAATCCATGAAAAACAAGAGGAACCCCCAAGATTAAGCTGTATTTCCAATATTCTATTCTAATGAATTTCTTTCCGTTTTTTAGAAATATAAATATTATGCCCATTCCTATAAAGAATTTTACTACCCAATCACCAATAATTTTCCCTAGATAATTATCTCCCTGGAAAATATAGATTATTAAAACAATCGAAGATATTGTACTAACTAAAGCTGTAATAATATTCAGGGAAGCTACCGTTTTATAATTGTAATTTACTTGGAATTTAGTCATTGCTAAATTCTGAATATAAGTAAAAAATGCTTGAAAAATCATTAAGTATAATAGAGTTTGTGATAATTGAGTAATTTTCATAAAAAAACTTTCGAAGATATATATAAACACCAAAAAAGTACAAAATAGTAATATTGATAAAAATGTAATACTAGAAACAAATTCATCAAGTCTTGTTTCGTATTCAAATCTTGCTCTTCTTATACTTTCATTTAATCCCAGACCAATAATTATAGTAAATATACTTAACCATGCTGTATACAAAGAAACTAAACCATAATCTTCTGTTGATAATAATCGAGTAAAAATTGGCAGAGTTAAAAAAACTAACCCCTTCGATAGGAAATTTGAAATTGTGTACCAACTACCAGCTTGAATAATTTTGTTTTTGAATATCTTTTCTAAATTTATCAACGTTTTCTCCCCCTCTCTGTCATTAATGAAAATCTTTGATATATAGAATAATTTACATACTTCTATACAATCAGTCTTTTTTTAACTTAAAATATATTATTTATTTTACAATGTTTTCATATTCAACTCTCGGAAACACATCTAAAGCTCCACCGTCTGTGGCGTTATATATTTTTATGCCTTTTTTTGTGCAATACTCGTTTAAAATTCTATACCCTTTAAACATAAGTGAAGCAAACATGAGTTTATCTTCCATGGATTCTTTCTTATTCTCTTCTTCTTTTGTAGATTTGTAAAAATGCTCTGGTTTTGGTATAAACAAGGTGGCATCACAACCTAATAAATAGATTTCTGAAAATCCCATATATGAAGCTGATATTATACATGACAGAATTACATTAATTGATGCTGGAATGCATGAATCTAGGTTCATATCAAATAGGTAGTTTTCATTTAGAACTGCCTTATCAAATAGATAATATACATCATTATTTTTAAATAGCGAATTTTTTTGAATAAAATCTCTTGAAGCATATCTAAATATTAATTTTATATTAGATAATTGTTTTTCAATATCTCTTAACCTCTCAACAGGAAAAGTCCCATTATGAATCATTGGATCAATAATACAATAAAAACTAGGATTAATATCTGAAGCTCTTTCGTTTAAAATAAAATTATTCGTAACAAATATATATTCACCTTTTAGCTTTATTAAGTCCTGATTTCTTAGAGAAGGACCATTACCGATAATAAAGCATCTTTCTCCTAAATATTTGTTTCTCAGAGTTTTGTTGTTCTCTAGTTCAGTTTTTAATGTATTGTTAAGTTTAGTTTCAAAAAAACTTCTTATCTGCACCCAAAAATTATAGGGATGATAAATTAGAAAATTTTCTAGTTGGGATTTTAATTTATATTTACTCATTTCAAAGCTCCTTGTCAAGTTGTTAAATCTTCAATATTTTTACTTAATGCCTATCTTTAGCAAGATGTTATATCACTATAAATTTTCATCAAAGTACTTGTATTAATATCCTTATCATGTGTATTTAATGCATGCTTTCTAGCATTTTCTGAAAATTTCAAAGCTAAATCTTCATTCTTAAATATCTCACAAACATAATGTGCTAACATGTATGGTGCATCTGCTTGGTAAACAAATCCTTCTTCTTCATGTTTTAACATATCTAAAACACCACCAACATTAGAAACAACACATGGGACACCCAATATCATGGCTTCCCCTAGAGAATTAGGACTATTCTCAATCGATGACGGACATACAAAAACATTAGACTTTAAATACCGGTGACACATTTTCTCCTCATCTAGAGGCCCAGTAAAAACAATATTTCTTTCTAAATCCAATTTTTTTATCATTTTCTTTATATATTTACCGTAATACGTCATCAACAATTTATCTTTAAATGAATCGGATTTTGTTATGTCTTTCCCACTTATGTATACTTTTGCTTTAGAAAACTCTTTTAATATAATTGGCATTGCTTCTAACATATAGTGTAATCCCTTAATTGGGTATTGTCCTTGACTTAAGAAAATTGAGTATTTTTCACACTCATCGATTGACCATCGATGTTTATAAAATTCTTCTCTAAGTGTCTCATTACAAAAATGATATTTGGCTTTTGGATTTATTTGGATTGAGCAAGCTTTATCCCACGTAGTTCTACCAATGATATGATTTGTCTTTTTTAGAGACTCTATCTCATTTTTACCTCTTAGCTCAAAAATTTTTTTATGCAAGTAAACACTATCTCTTCTTAATAAATTTCTCAGTGTAAATCCATATATCGCACTAAAAGGTAGGTTTGCATAAATATGTCGTGCATATATTGACACAAGACCTTGTATTGATATAACTGTTTCTATCCCTAAACTTTTACAAACATTAACCATAGAACACGTATGTTCTATCTCTGTTCCGTAGATATGTACAATATCTGGCTTTAAGTTGTTTAGCAATGTTTCAAAGTATTCATTGTATTCTATTGTTTTCTTGTCGCTATCTTTAATAGGATTAAAAGGATAATAATTTACCTTTTTACCTTCTAATTTCGTAAATTTGCTTGCTTTATTGCTTGGAAATGCTATGGATAGCTCAATACCATCCTGATTTGATAGATCTCTTGATGCATTTATTAGCCAACCACCAAATGGCGATGGCTCCTCTCCCATTAATTGACTTGCTTCTGGTATTGGTATATTGATTAACCATAGGATATTCATTATCCTCACCTACTTCCCTAATATAGTATGATATTCTCTATAGCTTTCCCATAATGGTGTTGTAAAAAAAGAGTAATATCTCATTAAGTAAATTACAATTAACACTATAAAAAGCACTTGCCTGTATAATTTCTTTTCCATTCGACTAAATATTTGCGGAATTGTTATTATTAAAAACAAATCGAAATACATTCCCACTCTAGTAATCATTGAAACTTTAACAGCTAGTACAGATAAAATTGTAGCTATCAAAGATAGTTTTCCATATATTATTTCCTTCCCCTTTAGCTTACCTAAATTAAATATTACTAAAAACATGTAAAAACTAGAAATAATTGTAGCTCTAATACTGTTTTGTAATCCTTGATTATAGTAATATTGATAATGTGGAGGCATGTATACCAATAGTTTATTTGCAACTAAGTCTAATAGTGGTGTAAAAAGTAATGCTGCCAATATAGCTAGCATACCATACAAATATTTTTTATTAAATGGCTTTTCTGTTAAGAAAAAATACAAAGGTAATAAAATAACCGCACTTGAATGCATGCCTATTGCTAATAACAGAAATATAATATAGGGAATCAATTTTCGCTTAACCGCAAAGTTAACTGCAAATATAAAGAAGCATATAGCTATTGTTTGCCTTAAACTTGATAAGTGCACTAAAAAAAGATACGGATTAATTAATAAAATCAAAAAAGCAAACCAGTATTGATTGACTTTTAAGTTATTTTTAATGAGATACCAGATTGAAATTATATAAAATAAGCTTGTTATTGCAATTAATACAAAAAAGTTAGGTATCATTATGTTTATAGTATGAAATAAAATATCACTCTGACCCCACGCAGACAATCCCTTGTTAAAAGCTGAATGTATTCTATAATATTCCATATAATCATTACCATAGTCATACCGTAGTGCTAAAAAGAGATAAAGTATTACAAAGGTATACATTCGAAAAGGATACTTTTTATTTAGTTCTGGAATAGTAAAAAACAAAGCAATTAAGAATACTGCATGAACCATACTATAACTGTCCTTTCTCTCAATCTTTCAAATATCAATTTACACCCCAAACCACCCTTTTCACATAATCTGTATAAGATAAAATAATCCTCAAAACTTTATCCGAAACATTTGGCATACTATAATCCGCAACTAATCTCAAGGTGTCCTTTTCTTGTGATTCCAATATTTTTAATCCTTGCAGGATTCTTTCCTTCTTAAGGCCAACCATCATAACTGAAGCTTCCTCCATTGCTTCAGGCCTTTCATGTGCTTGTCTAATATTAAGAGCTTTAAAGCCAAGAATTGAGGATTCTTCACTGATTGTCCCGCTATCACTAAGTACAGCTTTAGCGTACTTCTGAAGTTTAACATAATCAAAAAAACCAAGTGGTTTCATTGTTAATATTAAAGGATTAAACTCAATGCCTTTTTCTTCAATTTTCTTTCTGGTTCTTGGGTGCGTACTAACAATTAAAGGCAACTGATACTTATCGGCTATAGTATTAAGACTATCAACTAAGTCCATCAAATTGACTTCAGAACTGATATTCTCTTCTCTATGAGCTGAAACCACAAAATACTGTCCCTCTTTAAGATTAAGTCTATTTAACACTTCAGATTTTTCAATTTCAGCCTCTCTGGACTTAAGTACCTCAAACATAGGGCTTCCTGTCTTAATAACTCGATCTGCCGGAAGCCCTTCTCTTAAAAGATATTCTCTGGCAATATCACTATAAGTCATATTAATATCTGCTGTGTGGTCAACAATCTTTCTATTGGTCTCTTCTGGAACCCGCTGATCAAAGCATCTATTACCAGCCTCCATATGAAAGATAGGGATATGCCTCCTTTTTGCAGCAATTGCACAAAGGCAACTGTTTGTATCTCCTAATACAAGAAATGCATCCGGTTTAACTTCTTCAAGAATCGGATCAATCTTAATAAGAATATTTCCAATCGTCTCTACTGCTGTACCTGTAGCTGCGTTAAGAAAGTAGTCCGGTTTCTTAAGGTTAAAATCTTTAAAAAACACCTCATTTAGTTCATAATCATAGTTTTGACCAGTATGAACCAAAACATGGTTTACTGCTTCCGATTCATCCAATTTATTTATAACAGCTGACAGTCTTATGATCTCAGGTCTCGTTCCTACAACTGTCATAACTTTTAATTTCTTCATTATATTATACCTCCAAAAAATAAGTATCAGGTTTTTCCGGATCAAAGGGCTCATTGGCCCACATAATTGTCACCATATCTGTATCACCAAGGTTTTCGATGCTATGTGTATATCCTGTCGGAATATCTACAACCTCCATTTTATCACCACTTACAAAATACTCCAACAATTCATCCGAATCTATTCTTCTGAAGCGAATTACACCTTTACCGCTTACTACAAGGAATTTCTCATTCTTCGTATGGTGCCAGTGATTCCCTTTTGTTATACCGGGTTTTGATATATTTATAGAAACCTGCCCTCTGTCAGGAGTTTTTATAAATTCTGTAAAGGAACCTCGTTGATCTACATTCATTTTCAACTCATAACTGAACTTATCTTCAGGCAAATAACTTAGATAGGTGCTGTATAACTTTTTGACGAAAACATCGCTCATATTCGGAACTGAAAAGTCCTTTCTACTATTTTTAAAGCTATAAATCAAATCAACAATTTCCCCAAGTGTTATAGTATATACCGTAGGAACTTCACAAAATAAACCCACTTTGTTTTCATTGTTCTCAAGAGCATAAATTAACTCGTTAACAACATCATCTATATAAACAAGCTTCATCACTACGCTTGGATCGTTTACCTGAATAGGTATATTATGTGCAATATTGTAACAAAAAGTTGCAATCGCACTATTGTAGTTTGGCCTGCACCATTTGCCAAATACATTAGGAAATCTGTAAACTAATGCCTTTACTCCAGTTTCTTTACTGTAATCAAACAAAAAATCCTCCGCTGATTTTTTACTCTTACCATAAGGGTTATCTATTTCAGCTTGTATAGAAGATGATATAACCACCGGGCAAATATTATTGTGTTTTTTTAGTGTATCTATCAAGGCCGAAGTAAATTCGAAATTGCCTTCCATATACTCTGATTGATCTTTAGGACGGTTCACACCTGCAAGATGAAATACGAAGTCTGCTTCCTTGCAATAGGTATCAAGAAGGTCTAAATCATTATCCCTATCAAACTCAAAAATATCATTATAATTTCTGTTTCTAAGCTCAACAACTAAGTTTTTCCCAATAAACCCCTTTGCCCCAGTAATTAATATCTTCATTACATTTTCCAACCTTTCAATTGTTCTCTTACATAATCAAGCTTTAATAATTTCTCCTTTATCTGCTCTACATTGAGCCTTTCGGTGTTATGAGAATTATACTCATCTTGTGATGAGAGTTTATGGTCTCCCTCAACAAAATACTTGTCATAGTTAAGATCTCTCTTGTCAGCAGGCACACAATAGAAGTTCCCCATATCTTTTGCAACAACATGTTCTTCCTTTGTTAAGAGTGTTTCATAGAGTTTCTCTCCATGACGTGTACCAATAATCTTTATCTCATTGTCGCTATTAAAGAGTTCTTTTATTGCCTGAGCTAAATCTCCAATAGTTGATGCTGGTGACTTCTGAACCATAATATCTCCGGGCTCAGCATTCTGAAATGCAAAAACAACCAGCTCCACCGCTTCTTCGAGGCTCATTAAGAACCTGGTCATATTAGGATCAGTTACAGTTAAGCGCTGACCATTCTTAATCTGCTCAATAAATAAGGGAATTACAGACCCTCTTGATGCCATTACATTGCCATATCTTGTACCACAAATGAGCGTTTTGTCCCGATCAACTGTTTTAGATTTAGCAACAAACACCTTCTCCATCATAGCTTTTGATATACCCATAGCATTAATTGGATAAGCTGCTTTATCTGTTGACAGACATATAACTTTTTTAACACCCATTTCAATTGCAGCAGTAAGAACATTATCTGTACCAAGAACATTAGTTTTTACAGCTTCAAGGGGAAAAAATTCGCATGAAGGAACTTGTTTAAGAGCCGCTGCATGGAATATATAGTCTACTCCATGCATAGCATTTTTTACACTGCCTAAATCCCTTACATCGCCTATATAAAACTTCAATTTATCATTCTTGTACTGCCTTCTCATATCATCCTGCTTTTTCTCATCACGAGAAAAAATACGGATTTCATTAATGTTTGTATCTAAAAATCTTTTCATTACAGCATATCCAAAAGAGCCTGTACCACCTGTAATTAACAAAGTTTTTCCTTTAAACATAATTTATCTACTCCTATATCTTTGTATCATTTCAATTATTTTTCTACTTGCAGAATAATTATTTTTTTCTTTAAGGACAAATTCTCTACCTTTTTTTCCAAAAGCACTTCTTTCTTCTTCTGTCATAGACAATACTCTTTCCATTGTATTAGTAAGCGCTTCTATTGTATCATTTTCAACATAAAAGAAGAAATTATCATATTCAGGCGGAATTCCATCTAATTTGTAAGCAATTACAGGCTTTCCTGTTAGTAAGTATTCCATATTCTTAGATGGAAATGAATACTTGGTAAATTCCTCATTATTCTGTCTGGGATTAACAAGAATTGCTGCTCTATTTTGAAGTTCGACAGCTTCATCATTCGATAGCTGGCCTAAAAAATCTATTCTGCTGTCTTTACATGCATACTCTCTGATGATATCTTCTGAATCGCCTCGTCCACAAATTTTTAAACGTATATCTTGCATTTCCAATTTGTGAAAAGCTTTTATCAAGTTAACAACTCCAAATTTCTCATTAAGGGTACCTGTATAAACGATATATTTTTGGTTGTCTTCCTCTTCAAGCTTCTCTGATAAATGCTCAAGATTGACAACCCCCTCAAGAACTATATATGGGCGTTTACCAACATTCAGAATTTCTTTCATCTGATCTGTAAGCAGTACAAATGAATCCACGTATCTAGAATTTCGATTGAATACTTCAACATCATATTTTTTCAGTAAGTCATATATTAGTGTTCGTTTATTGTTAAGATTCATAAACTGAGGCAAATCTGGCACTATCAAGGATATATGAGTTGATGGATCCTTCTTTTTAGCGTAAACTGCCGCCTGCAAAAATGGTGTATGTGGCGAATAAACAATAATTACTTTATTTTTTTCATTTTCTGCAGCAAATAACTTTATAGCTTTAATCAGATGATTTTTACGTGAAATATTTCTATAGCCCCATATATTACTAAATTTCACAAATTTACATGTAGCAACACCATTATAAGTTGTTTCTTTCTCCCTTATTATCACATCCTTGTAATCTCTAGGAAAAGACCCGATTAAAGGAGCTGACAATAGCTGCAATTTAATATAATCAAGTTTTAGCAGACCATCTATAAGATTCCACTGCAATTTATTGGCAGCATAATGAACTGTACTCTTAGATTTATGCAATATTTCGTTTTCCAAATCTTTATCAAAAATTCCACCCAAAAATAACACTTTCATTAGCTAGTCCTCATTCTTCTGTTATTAATCAGTAAATATTCTCTTGTATTTTCTTATAGACCCCAATATATGTCTAAACATAAAATAAGCAGAACCGATAGGATTTATTCCTACAAATCTGAAAACTTTATAGGTCATCCTAATAGTTTTAAGTTTATTACCAGACTTAGAATTCCGTGAAATTCTGTATAACAATAATGGTTCATTAACACCATGTGCTATAGCACCAGTTTTAAGAATTCTCAACCAAACAGCATAATCTTCATGTATCCCATCATTTTCCATCTTTATATTATCAAAAAATTTTTTCCTTACCAACACCGAAGAGCACGAAATCACATTTTGATATCTAAGCTTCTTATACGTAACTAACTCAGGAACTCCAAATATACCTTTAAACGACTCACCTTTTTCGTTAATATAAGCTGCTCCTGTAAAAAGAAACTCTGCACCTCTTGCTTTTGCAACAATCATTTGCTTTTCGAGCTTAGTTATTTCCCATATATCGTCACTATCTAAGAAAGCAATCCAATCACCTTCTGCAATTGAAATACCAAGGTTCCTTGTTTTAGAAACTCCCATATTTATTTCATTTTTGATCGTTTTAATTCTATGATCTTGTTTTTGAAAATCATTAATAATGTTCAATGTATTATCTTTAGAATCATCATCTATAACTAACAGCTCCCAGTTTTGATAGGTTTGAGCAAGAACAGAATTTATTGCTTCTGCAACATATTTTTCGCAATTATATGCAGGCATTACAATACTAATTAATTCCTCTCTTTTCACTGTTTTCCTCACTACCTTTCGCCGTCTCTGTTTTTAAAATCGACTCCTTAAAATTACATACTCTATAATCAAAATCATACTCAGACATACTTTTCTCATAAACCAAGTCCCTGAACATCTTATTTACCATACTTATATTTAATATACGTAAAAAAGGATTAAATAACTTAGTCATTATAACCTTCTTTCCATGCGCCGAAGCAATTAATTGAACCATATCACTGGTAGCAACATATTCAGCATTCTGTGGAAAAAAAAGTCCGGAGCTTTCGTTATCAATCACTTGCTTTACAAACTGCGATAAGTTATCAATAAAAATCATGCTGCGTTTATTCCTTATATTAGGAAAAATTGGCGTTTTAATCGCAAAACCCGATAACCTTGTGTAATTACCTTTACATCCTTTGCCATAAACCATAGGTGGTCTAATGGTTGCAATAGAAAAAGATTTATCTTCTAATTGCCTAATCAATTCTTCTGCTTGTAACTTTGACTTGCCATAAGAACTGTTTGGCTTGAGCAGTGTACTATTGTCAATTACACCAAATTCAATTCCATACACACTCATAGAGCTCAAAAAAACAAACTGCCTCACGCCTTCTTCTTTAGCTTTCTTAGCAGTTTCATATGCTAAATCTCTATTAACTTCGTAATAAAGGTGTTTATTAGCTTTTGTTTCCTTAATGTGTGCTATCCCTGCCACATGGAACACTACATCATATTTGGAAAAATCCTTTTCTCTAAATAATCCATCTTTCATATCCACCGAATCTACATCATATTTAGAAGGTTCCTTTTTTAGCCAATTCTCAACAGAAGTACCAATATAACTGTTCTTACCAGTTATTAATACTCTCTTCATTTCGATATCGTCTCCTTGGTTTTTCTTGACATAGTTCCAGCTGTTATTTGCTTCTTGTCAATCTTTCCAGTTCCACCTTCAACAACTCCATCTGAACGTAACACTGAAACTATTGTCCCAAAGAAGCATCTCAAATCCATCCAAAAACCTATTTTCTTAGCATATTCTCCATCCAGCTTTGCTTTAGCTTCAATAGACAGCTCATCTCTGCCATTAATCTGTGCCCAACCAGTAAGCCCAACCGGTACATCGTTTGCACCATACTTCTCTCTTTCTTCAATCAGGTCATACTGATTCCAAAGTGCTGGTCTAGGTCCTATGACACTCATCTCACCTTTAAATATATTTATAATCTGAGGAAGTTCATCTAGTGAAGTCTTCCTCAAAATATAACCCACCTTGGTTATCCATTGATCTGGATTCTCCAAAAGATGTGTGGGAATATCCTTAGGAGTATCAACTCGCATTGTTCTAAACTTCAAAATATAAAAATAATTATTATGAATACCCACTCTTTTTTGCTTAAAGAAAATAGGTCCCTTTGAATCAAGTTTGATCGCAATAATGAGGATGATAAAAACAGGAGACAATATAATAAGACCCGTTAAGGACAAAATAATGTCGATAAATCTTTTAATTTTTAGATAAACCATTTTGGTTACTCCCCCTGTTTTACACAAAGTAATTTACTTTTTTGTCAACGTACAGTATAGTTAAACATCAAAGTTTATGCTAAACAAATACAGTAACCTATCTAAGCAATCAAGTATCTGCAATTACTTTTTTTGTCTTTATATTTAAATTTTATAATAAGAATTATTACATACCAAAACTTTATTGTCAACATTAGATAAATCCCAAAAACTAATTAACTTTATACACCATCGTTCTTTATTATCTTAACATTTTTAATATCATATTTGTCTTCAACATATATAGCTAACTTCATATTTTCACTTATCTTAGATACTGTAAACTCTGATGAAAAAATACTGTTATTTGGATTCAAATGTTCAATTTCAGTTACTCCAACAATTTGAAATGGAATATATTCAATATTATTTGAATTATCGAGCTCCACTTCAACTCTATACGTACTTCCTTCTTCAAGTTCTATACTTCTTGTATAAATACAAAGAGTTATATTTTTATTTTTTCTTTCAATTGTATATATACCATTGTTTAATTCATTGTCCATAATTGTCTTGTTGTTAATTGTCCACTGATCTGGTATATTGTCGTTATCCACATCCATTTCAAATATACTTTGAAATACAAAATTATTTATATTTGACTGAGTTTTATATTGATAAGCTTTCTCTATATATATCTGAGTTTCTTCATTAAATTTAAACGGTAACAAATTATATTCGTTTACCTTTTTTGCTTCATCAATTATTCCTAATACTTTTTCAAGGCACTCCAATCCTTTTTGTTTATTGTCTTGCTGATAGTAGTATAAAGCCGTTGCATATAAAGCATTAGCTTTATACTGCCATTGCGCTGGAACTAAAGGTTTTAATTCTACTGACTTATTTATATAGTCAATTCCCTTTTCTTTCTCACTTGTATTCAAATAATATATACCTAAGTTCAATGCAAGACTAGAATTATATTTAGCCTGTTTTTCTGCCCTTTTAGCCAACCTTTGTGCATTGGCCAAATAATTTTTCAATACTAATTGATCCTCAGAATCTTTACTTTGACTTAAATTTTTTGAATCACTTTCAAGTTTCTTGATTAACAAATCGATATAGCCTAATCTAATTTCAGGCTTAGAACTAATGGGTGTATATCCTGTAATATATTCTGTATTAAGATAATCTAATTCTATTGCACTATCCATAAACTCTATTGCCTTATCTAGATCAGATTCCTTATAACTCTCCAAAGCTCTTTGTGCATACACGCTTGCCCTCATAAACAAAATAGGCCATATCAAAACCACTGCAGATATTATTATCATAATCACTGGATATACATTCAAGCCTTTTTTTAAAATATAACCAAAATTTACAATCGATAATTTACTCCCAACTTTTGCCTTTACACTTTTATTAAGCTTTGAGCCACCTTCCACTTCCGAAAATTCTCTTCTAACATCTACATTAAGCAACGCAATTAGCTGCCAAGCTAATAAATAAATAGCTGACAATGAAAAATCAAAGTCCATAGCCGAATGTAGAAACAATAGAATTATAGCAGTAAACGCAGATATGCTATAAATACTATTATTTGAGTTATCAAGGCGGTTTTTCATAAGCCTTATAAAACCTATAACTATAAATATACACAGCAACATCAAGAATAATATTCCAATCAAGCCCGTCTCTACCATTACTTGCAAGAAGTAATTATGAGTTTGTGTAGACCAATACAAAAATGATTGATATTTAAAGTTAAGTAAGCTCCATGCTCCACCACCGGCACCTATCAACCACCAATCTTTAAATATCTTAAGCCCATCCTTTATAAACATAATCCTAGTATTATAGCTTTTATCTGCTGTAATATTTTCAAATCTGGATAATATTGATTCTGCGAACGAATACTTATGTTTTAAAATAATATTCCTTTTTTCTTTACCACTATCTGCCTCATAGATTTTTGCTTCATAAAATGTTGCACTTGTACCTGCATAATAATTTTGAAATGTTACACTTACTATTTCGCTACTTTCAGGTAATTCAAATTCAATTTGCTTTTTCTCAATTCCGTTTGTAGAATTAAATTTTCTATCTATTAAAACAACTTCACCTACTGAAGATATTGATGTTTCGTTTTTAGTCTTCATATACACCATATACGCATATTCCGCTTTTTCATTTTCTGCCTTTGCTTCTACTTCAAAAACAAGATTGTATTTCTTATTACTTTCTAACGCAACAGTCTTAGTTTTACCTTTAAATTCATCCTTCTCATCTATAGCATGATTTAATTCCAAGGGTAAAGAAGCATTAAAAATGAAAACCAACCCAACTGCAACAATTACTACCAAAACTGATGAACCAATAACCGCAACACTTAATTTGATTTTATTTAAAAGTTTCGCAGCAATTTCATCTGTATATCTCACAAAAAATGCCATTAAAGCTCCAAATAAAACTAATAGCCAGACTAAAGACTTATTTCCAGATGCATTGTTAATAGTCTTAGATAATAGTATTGCAAGAGGTACTGTAATACCAAGTAATGTCACCAAACAATAAACGCCTCTTGCCTTAGTTCCCTTAGGAAGTAGCAACAAATACAAAGGCAATGCCAATAATAATAAAATATATGCTCCCCTACTTAATGTAAATATAAATGTTGTAAGCAAAACAAAACCTATTGAACTAGCTATGCCTCTAACCCACCACTTCTTAGCTGTTAATGAAAGAGCCATTGATATAAAAAACGCCGCTATCAAATAAGAGGCCAAAGCGTTTGGATACTGCATTGTAGAATGTATCCTACCATCAACGTACAATCCAAAAAAACTAAAATTTATATTAACTGACTTAAACATCGCATTAAAAATATTGACAATCTTGCCCCCGGCAACGCTATCAATCCCAATAATACAAACACCAAAAGCTGATGCTACAATTGCCCAAAGTACGTATGCTTTTTCTTTTTCACTTTTAACTAAATCAGACAACATTATAAAAACAATAAAATACATTGCATATTTCAAAAATTCCGACACAGCCAATCTTTGATTAACTGCTGTAAATGTTGTCAATAGATATGCAAGAACCAATCCCAAAGATGCATATTCAATAGGAGTTTTTATAAAAGATGTATCCTTTTTAAGCCATTTATGCACCCAAAACAATATAAATATTGACAGAAGAACAATCTCTGTAAAAAGCTGCTCTGATTCAAAATAAAGACCCCTTAAAAATGGTGTATAGAATATTACAAACAAAATTCCAAATAACAGTAAAATTCTAATAGTTTTAAGATATCCTGTATCTCCAATATTTTTGTTAGATTTCTTAGCCGCTATTACTTTTGATGCTTTACTCATTTTTTTCTCCTCACAATTCATTATTTCAAATGATTAAATGCAGTTTAATAGGTCTATACAGTTATATTCACCATAATTCAGTATTTTAATATTTTCCGGTTGCCATACAATAAACAATAATTTATCCTTCTCTGAAAGTGCTTCTATTTCCTCATAACTTACAGCTGTAATGTACTGTCTTCCACTTTTATCAAGTGTCATTTTTATTATATCAAATACATCATCATTACCAAATAAAACTACTATACTATCGTCATTTATACTATTTAATAAATTGTCTATATTTTTACTTAAATCTTTTAAATACTTATATAACTCAGATATATATTTATAAGTTCCTTCAGCCTTTTGAGAAAAACCCAAGGATGTTAATTGGTATATTATTCTCTTTTGTGATATTTTCTCAATTTTTATTGCTCCTATTTTGACCATTCTTTTAAGAAGATCGTTAACACTACCTAAAGATAATCCTAATACCTTTGCCATATCACGTTGTGTCATTGTAGGATTTAAATGTATCTCTCTTAATAGAATTAATTCTTTATCCATTATCATCTTTCCTTAATATTAGTATCAGACTTTTATAGACGATATCTCTTTGTTCTTTCCCATATAATCATTAATAAACACGAACCCAAAGCCTAATAAAAACCCTACTAGTGCACTTATGCCTGAAATCAGGATTTTTCTAGGAGCAACAGGACTCTTTGGTGCAATTGCCTCAGATACAATTAATATACTGGATTTTCCAATTTCAGCAGATTCTTTTATCATAGCTTCTTTATATTTAGCCTGATACGCATCGTAAGTCTGTCTATTCAAATCCAATTCATGTTGCAACAAATCATATTCTTGTTGTTTTGATGCAAGCTCAGATTGCAACATCTCAATTTCTTTTTGAAGCACTGTGATTTCTTTTTCCAAACTCTCGCCTTGAGCAGTAAGAGAAGACACTTCAAGTTCCAGCTCATTAACTGATGCTGATAAAGCAACATATACTTCATTTATTTCTTCATCTGTTAACTTTAACTTGGAAATATCTAAAGTACTTAATCCTGTCTTTTCTTTTATTAAATCACTCAACAAATCATTATTAACCAGGGTTTTACTTGTAACCATAGTTTTAGGAGTACTATTCAATAAATTCTTTGCATGACTTAATGATGACTTTGCTGCTTGAACATCAACCTTAACTTGTGCTACAGTTGTTTTAAATTCAGTGATCTTACTTAGCTTTCCATCTAATTCCAAACGAAGCTCCTGAGGTCCTCTAGGCTTTGCTAAAAATTCCTCAAGCTTTTTTGATGAATCTTCCATATTTATTTTTTCTTTTTCCATTTGCTCTTGTATAAACTTTGCAGAATTTTCAGCCTGTTTTTTATTTGTACTAGAAACAAATTCCGTAAACTTATTACTTACTAAATTTGCTATTTTTGCAGCTTGATCAGGATTCGTGTCTCTTACACCTATAGTTATCAAATTTGTCTTATCAATAGCTCTTACAGTTATTTTATTTGCAATGGCACTCAAAGGAACATCTTCCATATCAAGCTCTTTTCTCAAATACTGCAGTATAACGGGTGCTTTTACTTGCTCCCTGTAAGTATCTATTGTCATCTGTGGATATTGTGACAAAGTCGAAACTAGTCCACTAAAATTATTATCATCTTCTTTAACCACTGCATTTGTAATTGGAGATATCATTAGCATGGTCTGAGACTCATATATTGGATCCATCATAAAAAAAACTATAATCACAGTAACTAATAAACAAACGGCAGTAACTAAAGATATAATCTTCTTCCCTTTAACCAAAATTCGGATAATTTCAACCAAGCTTAGTTCGTCCATTATCTAACCCCCATATAATCTATTTATATAATTTAACCCGCATCTCTTTATATGAATTGCATATAAATTAATTTGTTCATAATATGAACAGCTTAATTTTACATAAATACTATAAGCATGTCAATTATAAATACTACTAAATTTACTAATTTTAGCATTTTATCAGCTGTAATAAAAGCAATAATAAATATGGTGCTTTTGCTTCCACTCACTATTTTTGGATAATTACTGAAGGTTTATTTACTATAAGCTAAGTCATCTTATATATCATATCTGAGGTATTATTAGCTACTACCAAAAAACTGGTGGGGTTACCCCCACCAGTATCATTTACTCAACCGTCTGTTTAAAATCAAAGTCATCAAGTGCATTACCCGAATAATCTGTGATTGTAGCTTTAGACGCTCTATAGAATATGACTTGAACTTGGTCGCCTCTATAATTTTCCTCCATTACAAACTTGAATCTTGCAGAAGTTTCATCTACATCAGTATCCTTATTATCCTTACCTTCGGCATGGTAGTAGTATATTTTTGCATCTACTGTTTTACCGTCAATCTTAACCCTAAATTGTAGTGAATCATTTTGATTGAGTTGATCTCCATTATTAAGTCTCAAATTTTCCGACAATTCAATGAACACTAGAGTTCCTACACCTCTTTCGTATTGTGCAGAAGCTATTGACTTAGCAACTGGCTTAAAGTCTTCATTTACTTTAATTGGAGATGCTATAGTTAATTTTTGTTTAAAAGTATTTTCTGTATCTACATCTTCTCTATCTTCTAATCCCAAATAAAGAGACTTTCCATTAAAGGTACCATTAGATTCAATATCTGCATTAACAGATAATGTAATTTCACTCTTATCGGAGTCATAGTATGCATCCCATGCTGTTATCACTATATCGTGGCCTCTATCGTTTTTTCCTGCTGTAATATAAAAATCATCCGGTTCTAATGTAGCAGGATTTATTGACCCCTTAATTTTCAAAACTATTGTGTTTTTATCGGTTACAGCAGCAGAAATTATTTCCGGAGCAGTACTATTATCTGATTTAAAATCCTTACTTGAAACACTTTGTGCTCTCATCTCATTACCTTTTGTATCTTTAACTCCTTCTACCTGAATACGTGAAATCTCACTTACCGACACAGCCTCTTTGTCCTTATAATCATCCTTATCCTTTGAGAAGGTAATACATACTGTTTGATCATCGGACAATAACTCTATCTTCATAGCATTCTTTTCTAGTTTGCTTGCTATACTATTAACTATATAGTAATAATTTGAATACTCTGTAACTGAATTTTCGTCTACATCTTCATTGAACTTAATAAAGACTTGATTATCATCATTATTAATATATACGCTTGAAATAATTGGTGGAGTGTTGTCTGCAACATTTATGTTTACAGTTTTTTCAATAATTTCATTCTTTAAAGGATTTAAATCTGTAACTTCGCGGATCAACAGCTCATACTTACCTGATTCGAACTTCTCACCATCTGCTCTCCTAATAACTAACTTTGTCTTTACAGGCTCACCATCATCATTTCTATAATACTCTGCACTTGACAAATCTATACTATCATCATCGCTGTCTGTAAGTTTGAATTTACCATACTTAGAGAATACTTCTTCGGAGAATTCAAGTACTATTTCTCTTTGATTCTCTATTGAATATCCAACATACTCAGGTCTTGTTACATCATAATCTGGTGTCACAGGAAGTTTTATGTCCTTTGAATTTCCACTAAAATCACTAACGTCTTCAATAATT
Source organism: Clostridiaceae bacterium (assembly GCA_012519925.1). GTDB lineage: Bacteria > Bacillota > Clostridia > Acetivibrionales > Acetivibrionaceae > Acetivibrio. The sequence goes on along the minus strand of JAAYPF010000205.1, from coordinate 8,997 downwards.
ATATTACATCCCGATGCGGGTAAAGCATTCTCAACATCAAAATAAATTGTTAAGGTCATATTATCCTTGTCTAATTCAATGCTTTCCACCTTTGCCCCAGCATTTGTATCCACTTTTCTCAATTCAGGCTTTGCAATTTCCTCACTAAACTTTACCACCACTTTGGTCTGGGTGGCACTCTTAATTTTAGCCGTAGGTGCTTCGTCATCATCTTCAACTGTAAAGCTTATTTCATTATCTTCAACCATGTACCCTGCATAGTCATTTATTTTATCTTTAACAGTTAGCTTATGGGAGCCAGAAGATAAACGCTTAGTCAAATTAATATTTATTGTTTTCTCGTTATCTGACAAGCTCAGTTGTGTTGCACTAAAAAGCCTTTTATCAATTGCATAACTCGAAAGATTTGTAGCATTTTGTACCGGCTCACTAAAGGTAACTTTTACAAGACCGTTACCCACTGCAACAACATCAACAACTTCAGGAATATCAACATCTTTTACATTATCAATATACAATACAGCATCTTTATCTAGTCCTACCTTTTTATCAACACTAACCTCAATATCAGATTGCTGCTTAATAGCATTTTTAAGAAGTAGTGTTACTGTCATTCTGTCCTCCGAAAGTTCGGCATTTATTACACTATTTCCATCAACGTCATAGTTCTTTTTATCTTTAGCTTCATCTTCATTATCCACAGGTTTGCTGAATTCGATAATTACTTCTTTAAGATTTCCCGAAGAAATAGCCTCTACCCTTAATTCATCAGGAACAACTATTATCTTTACTTTGGCTTTAACTGAAGCACCATCTATTGTTCCAGAAATAATTTGCTCCCCAGTTCTTGACGTATCAACGTATGGCCAGCTTACACTTACATTTTCTTTAGTTCCATCATCATATTCAGCCTTTACGAAAGTGGGTAATTTAGGTGAATCTCCTATATTAACTGTTATATCATTAATCGCTTCTACTGATACGATCTTTGCATATTCAAACCCCAATTCTTTAGCCTTTTTGGCTGAAACAATTCCCTTGTCAATTAGTACTTTAATTAATTTTTCACCATCTGAATTGTATTTAGCCTGCAATGCTCCATATGAAATACCTACTAAAGAATCTTTAATCAATGTAGCATCGCTATTAAACATATTACCTTGAATAGGAGTTAAACCACCTATTTCGCTTAATTTTGATGCAGCCTTATCATATTGAAAATCACCATCATAACCTAATTGCTGAAGAATTAATGAACAATAAGCTTTACCGTTTAAACCCGTTGATGGTCTGAAGGTTGAGTCCTCAGAGTAACCTTTTACAAATCCTTTATCTACAGCATAGGCAACCTGCTTTTTAGACCAGTCTGCAATCGAATCCGAATCCTTGAATTTATTTAATATTGAGTTTGCCTTCTCCTTCGTAAGCTTTTTAGCCTCCTCTTCCTGACCAAACATTCTAAGAAGCATAACAACTCCGGTTTGTCTGTCTAGAGCTGTTGCCAAATCAGGATCAAACCGGGATTCGTTAATTCCCTTGTAAAGGTCAAGCTCATAAAGTGCATTAGCCTCCTTCTCATATATAAACGTGCTTGCTGAAGCAGGTATTACATTAATAGATGAAACTATTGCCAATGTCAGCAATACCGCAAATACTTTTCTTAATCTTATCATAGCCCTCTACCTCTCTTTCTTAATCCATTGATACTTATAAAAAACTGGTAGGGAGGTATCCCCCTACCAGTCTAAAATCAATTCAGATTTTATATTTCATGGATAATTCTTATTTCACTAATGAAATCTTCTTCTCAATTACACCTTTCTCTTGAAGAGGATTTTTTGCATCAGAGTCATCAGCTATAACCAATCCAGCTGCTTTATTTGCTGCACTATTAGGCACTGGAGTAAAGCTAACTTTAATGAATTTACCAGCTAACTCATCTGCTGCTTTATCGCCAACAACTTTTATTATTAATCTAGCAGGCTTAGACTCGTCTTTAGTAGTATTTTCATCGTCTGCTACTGGTGCTGCATAATATATTACTTTATCTACAGCATCACTTCCAACCTTAACAGAGAACTGTGCAGCTAACACATCAGCAATCTCTTCTTTTGGATCTTCTGGAAGAGATAATGCTTCTGTTAACTCAAGTACTGCATAAGTTCCATTTCCATATGCTTTTGCATAATCACTTGTACCTTTATTATCATATACTGCTTCTGATACTGAATCAATAGTTGGATTATATCCGTCTTCAACAAGTTCTTCAAACTCTTCATGATAATCTAGTACCTGATCATATGCGTTAACAGTGTCTATATCTTTTGGATCAATAAGGGACAAGTAGATATTACCACCCTTGTAAGTTCCATCTGCAGCTAAGTCTTGATTGATTGAAAGTATTATTTCATCGTCATCATACTTATACTCAGCATCATAAGCTTCAATACCAACTTGCTTGCTATCAACAAGCGCATACAAGCTGAAATCAGCAGAACTTAGAGTCTTATCGTTTATTTTGTTCTCAAGCTTAACAGCAATTGTGTTTTCACCAGTAACTTTAGCACTTAGAACTAATGGTATTAGTTCACCATCGGATAAATCCTTAAAGTCATCCCATGGAGTCCTCTTCATTTCATTACCAGCTGTATCTTCAACTGAATCAATTTGGATGTTTACTATGTCCTCAACTTCAACATAATCTACACCTGCTTTTTGGTCTTTCTTAGAAGTATCTTCTCTGTCAAAAGTAATTAATATAGTTCTTTCATCTGACAATAAATCAATATCTGCAAAATCTTTATCAAGATCATATATTGTCTTATCGCCTGCTAATTGGAAAGTATAGTTGTTGTAGTCTACTGCAGTATCAAAGTCAATATCTTCATTAAATCTGATATACATTTTGCTCTTATATTCTTTTGCTGAACTATCATAAGAGTAATCAATAGCTACTTCCTCTACTTTAGGTGGCTCCTGATCATCAATTTCGATAGTAACTGTTATTTTGTCAATCTCATTTTCTATAGGACTATTATCCTTTACACCATCAATTGTTAACTTATGCTTTTCTGATGCAAAAGCAGCATCATTTGCTCTTGTAATAACAACCTTGTTCTTAACATCATCGCCCTTATCATTCTTTTCATATTCAACATTTATTATTACATCATCGCCATCTGCATTAACAAGTTCAAAGTTGTCATCTTCATATATTATATCTTCGCTAAACTCAACTATGATTTCAGTCTGCTTTTCAGCAACTTTGTAACCAACATACTCAGGTTTTTCTAAATCATAATCAGGTTCAACAACAATTGCTATATCAGTCTTGTTACCACTGTAGTCTTCAACATTTTTCATTGTTAATTTACCGCCAGATGCTGGCAATGGCTTCTCACGATCAAACTCTATTGTATAAGTTATATCATCGTCGTCAAGTTCTCTCTTAGTAATCTTAGCAGTTGTGCTAGTGTCAACATCGTCGTCAGCTGGCTTTTTAACTGGTTCGCTGAACTTAACAACAACCTTAGTTTGAGTTGCACTTTCGATTTCTGCTGTTGGTGCTTCATTATCATCAACAACAGTAAATTCAGTTTCATTATCTTCTATCTTGAATCCTGCATAGTCAGCCACTTTGTCTTTTACAACTAAAGTATGAGTATCAGAAGCTAATTTGTTTTTAAGATGAATACTTACTACTTTTAAGTTCTTTGCTACATCAATTTTTGATGCAGGGAAAGCTTTACCGTCTATTGTGTAGTTAGTAACACTTCTAATGTTTTGTACAGGCTCAGTAAATGTTACTTTAATAAGGCTGTTTCCTACTGCTACTACTGATTCAACTTCAGGAGGTGTAACGTCCTTAATGTTTTTAATTACTACATCTGTGTCTTCTTCAAGTCCAACATCTTTATCAACAGTTACAGTAACATCTTCTTGTTGCTTAAATAATTGTCCATCTTCTAAAAGCAATGTGGCTGTCATTTTATCTGCTGAAAGGTCTACATTTTGCACTTTATATTTCTTAATTCTGTAATTATTTACATTCTTTGCTTTGTCAGCATCTTCAACTGCTCTGTTGAAGTTAAGAATGATTTCTTTACGGTTACCAGATACTTCACCAGTTACTCTTAATTCAGCAGGTACAACAATAACTTTAACTGAAGCAGTTATTGTAGTATCAGCTATTGTACCAGTAATTGTTTGTTCGCCTTCGCTTGAAGTATCAACTGTAGGCCAAGTAACAGCTACGTCTGCTGTAGTTCCATTGTCATAAGTTGCTGTAACAGTTTCAGGAAGTTTAACTTCAGCTCCTACATCTACTGTAATGTCAGCAATTTCAGCTACTGCTGTTATGTCAGCGTAAGGAATTTCAGCATCATTAAGATCTTCTTCTTTAACAACTTCGTTCTCAAGCAATAATTTAACAAGCTTCTTACCATCTGCTTTAGTTTTAGCTTGTAATGCTCCGTAGGAAATACCTACTAATGAGTCCTTGTTTATTTGAGCGTCGCTGTTGAATAATGCTGCTTGTGAAGCATTTAACCCACCAACTTGAGCTAATTTAGTTGCTGCTTGATGGTAATCAAAGTCTCCATCATAACCTAATTGTTGGAGCAACAATGAACAATATGCTTTTCCGTTCAATCCAGCTGATGGTCTGAATGTTGAATCTTCAGCATATCCTTTTACAACACCCTTATCAACTGCATATGCTACTTGCTTTTTAGCCCAGTCTGCTATTGTTCCAGCATCTGTGAATTTAGCAAGCATTGAGTTTGCTTCTTCATCTGAAAGCAATTTTGCTTCTTCTTCTTGTCCAAACATTCTAAGAAGCATAACTACTCCAGTTTGTCTGTCAAGAAGTGTTTCTAAATCAGGAATAAACTCTGTTTCGCTTATCCCCAAGTACAAACCAACTTTATTAAGTTGTTCTGCTTCTTTTTCATAGCTAAGTGTTGCAGCGAATGCAGGCACTAAAGCCATAGATGCCATCATAGCAACTACTACTAGTGACGCCAACATCTTTTTGAGATTCTTCATACTCTCAAATCCTCCTTGTATTGTTGTTTTTTTGGGAAGCAGGCTTAAAACTTAAAGCCAGGCTACGCCTTATCCCTCTGTGTCTAACCTGACCTATATTGCATTTTGCTCAAGACCGGCGCACTTAACCTATCTTGAATTCAAAACTAATTATATCATCGGCATTTCAGTGAGTCAACATCTAGAATTCAAGTGTAAAGAAATTGTAATAGAATTGAAACAAACTATATTAAAGAAATGCATAAACAAAAGCCGGTTAATACCGGCTTTTGTCACGCTAAAAGGCATTATCTATTACTGAGATTTCTTTCGGCCATTTCTATAGCCTTCTTTACAATATTTCCGCAATCTCTTGATGAAACAGAACCCCAGCCTTCATTTTCAACGATATTATACACTCCCAATTCTTTAGCTATTTCAGCTTTAAGACTTTCGGACATCATACCGCCACGTCTGCTCATAGTTCATGCCTCCTTTTATATAAGTAGAAATTTACTTATATATTCAATTTGCGTTCCTTCATATTATTAACTATTATTAAGAATAAAATTTGATGTAATTTTTTCAAAGTAAAGGGTTACGTTTTTTAGTTTATGTTAATATAATGAATTAGCCGTATTTAATTGAAAGAAAGGTGAAAGCAAATGTCCTATTCACCAAGGGAATTATTGGCAAGACTAATTAAATGTGAAGCTGGTGGAGAAGGTATAGACGGAATGAAAGCTGTGGCAACTGTTGTTATGAATAGAGTTCACGTTTCTTATGGTGAGTATTTAAGAACCGGGCAAGGTGATCTTCGTAAAGTTATATTCCAGCCACGACAATTTACTTGTGTTATGAGTACAGTCTATGGTGAGGTAAATCCTCAAACCATATGGGCAACACCTCCCGAGCAGATTCATTATGATGTTGCTGATTGGGCTTTATCGGGAAATAAGCTATCTGGATTAGGTGAATGTTTATGGTACTATAATCCTTTCAGCCCAACATGTAGTTATATATTTCCCTCAACAGGAACCGGAAGATATATAACAAGAGTAAACCAACACTGCTTCTATAATCCTACGCCACTGTACGCACAAACATAAATATCCAGCATTTAAAGCAGTAAATTCCGCTAGTGAAAACTGTGGAACTAAATCTTTAAAAAAAGTTTCTTACGACACCTACTCTAAAAAACTTCAGTATAGGTGTTTTAGAGCTTAATTGCAAGAAACTTATCCATCGCCTTTTCAAAAAAACTAGTTTGAAAGGCTTTATACTTTACTACTATATAGGTCATTTTATAAACATCTTAAGTAAACGAGCTTTTTTAGAGGAATTAAATCTTAAACATATAATCAGGAGGTTGAATTATGCCAAATTATTTAAATAAGAATTCAATGATACCTAAAATGAACAATTATTTCAATCCATGTAAAAATTGTTCTGGTGCTACTGCTACACAATATATGCAAGCAGTGCAACCAACTACTCAAATGCCAACAGGCATCCCTACAGGTCCTGCGTATAGTAGTCCAACCCCAGTACAACAAGCTCCTTCAACTCCTATAGCTCAAGCTCCTTCAACTCCTATAGCTCAAGCTCCTTTAAATGGAGATGTTTTGCTACCAGAAACAGTACTAAGTACTGCATTTACTCAGGGGTATCTAAGGACTCAAATTGGAAGACATGTTAAGGTAGAGTTTTTAATTGGAACCAACATGTTTGTTGATAGAGAAGGCATTTTAATGGATGTTGGTACAAGTTACATTATAATAAGAGAGACAGAAACAGATGATTTGTTATTGTGTGATATGTACTCCATAAAATTTGTAAGATTCTTTTATTAGTATAATTTATTAATGGACTTCGTAACACAATAAATCATCCTTATACCTCTTTCTTCTTAATAAAAATCTACAACATAATCACAGCGGAATATTCTTATTTACTTCAATTCCGCTGCGATATGTTTTTTTACTTTTCTTTTTATTTAAAATCTACTTTCCAGGCTTAGAGATCTCTGTTAGTGCTTCTGATGCTTCGGTATCACATCTAAAATCGGTAGCCATATCTCCTAATGCCAAAATTCCTACTAACTGATTATTTTCTACAACAGGTACTCTTCTTATTTGTTGCTGTGCCATAATTTTTGACACTTCACCAACATCCATATCAGGAGTTACTGTAGTTACCTGACAAGTCATAACATCCTGAACCTTTGTTTCTTGTGGTATCTTGCCATGTGCAACATTTCTTACAACGATATCTCTATCTGTAACAACACCTACTACTTTATTCTGATCAAACACTGGTACAGAACCAACATTTAACTTTTGCATTACTTGTGCAACTTCTACTACTGTATTAGATGGATTTACATATCCAACATTCCTTGTCATCTTATCTCTAACTTTCACATAATCATCCCCTTATTTTGAATTCAATAATATTATCTTCATTTATTTATTTGATAAACATTGAATATAATGTTAATAATCATGCAGCAATTATAGGTATAAATTAGAAAATTTAAAATTATATTATTATAACTACTTTTAATATAAAAAGTGATATAATATATTTAGATATCTTACTTCTCCATTTAAGTTTATTTTATAAAAGGGCTGAGTTTTATGCATCATAATATAAAGATTCTATTTTTATCAATATTCTTTACTTTAGTTATGTTTTTATTATTTTTTTCAAAACCAATTACTAGCTATATTTATTATTCTGTATATAATAAAGAGAATCTATCAATAAATGTTTCAGTTGTTAATACCCAAATACACACTATGTCTGCTGAGTCGTCTAATAGGCTTTTATTAAAAGCAAGTGTAAAAAACTCTGAAGGAAAACCTATGAAGAATGCTCCTATTAAAATACTAATTGAAGAAGGAGCTGGCAAACTTTCTTTAGAAAAGGGTGCAACTAACGAACTAGGTGAATGTATTTTTTCTTATACTCCTCTAAACTATTATGAATTAGGAAGTTCAAACTCTGTTCCATCAACTAAAATAACAGCACAAATTAGAAATTCAACAAAATCCTCTTCCATAAGTATTAATCTTATTTCAACTCCTATAGTTATGATCTATGGCTTTCAAGAATCTGCAGAAGTTTATGCCAATCTTAATGAATTTCTGATAGAAAACAAATATGACTGTAGTATCATGGAGTATGATTCAAAAGCTGGAGTTGAGGAAGGATCAAGAGTTCTGAAAAACTTTTTATTACAAAAAAAGCAAGATTATATAAATAATGGCGTACTAGTTAACAAATTTACATTAATTACTCACAGCATGGGAGGTCTGGTAGCAAGATACTATACGACCAGTGAAGAATATCTGAAGCATGAAGATGTGAATAAAATCATTTTTACTGCTGTACCTCATAGAGGCTCGTTTATTGCAGCCCTTGGTCAAAATTTTTATAAAGATAAATCAATTAAGGATCTTTCCCCAGACAGCGTTCTTTTTACAAGCATTTTTGAATCGTCAATAAATAAAGGTCTTAATTCATCAATACAGGTTGCCAATATAACGAGCCAATATGACGAAGTCGTAACTGAAGAGAGTTCAAGTTTGGAAGAATGGAAGATTCCCACGGAGATGTTCAATATAGGTGAAAATAGTTTTACTGTAGATAGTATTTTAAGCGGTAATATATTAAATGCACCAAACCATAAGGGGATATTAAATAATAATAAGGTATTTCAAAAGATTTTAGAGATGCTAGACAGTGATTTACCATACCCAAATGAAATTGCGAATTAATATGGTATTTTCATTTTGAAATATTACTAATTGATGTTTATATTTAACTTATCTAAATTTCTTAGGAACAAAAACGCCCTTCGGGCGACTACTTGGTTCTGTGCCTTTTTGAACTGTCAAAGTAATCTTTATCAATCATAACACCATCACACTTTATACACATAATTATTGGGCATCCAGTTTCTTTATC
>JAAYPF010000204.1 GCA_012519925.1 Clostridiaceae bacterium | reverse complement strand
TGTCACATCCAGTATATTCATAAAGCACCTTAAAAGTTCTATATATAATTTATTAGTTTCTATAAAATTAAGTACATAGTATAGGAATTTGCATTTTGAAAGTCCGCCCGATAGGGCGATAAGTTCAAAATAAACAAGTACATTCGCTATACATCTATTAATGGTAACGAATATACTTGTTAATAATCCCCATACAATAAAGTTCTAATTATAATTTATTGCGAATTTTTGAGTTTTTCATTCAGCTTGTAACCTAAAACCATTAAACTATCACTTAAATGGACATTTTCAATAATAACATCGTGAGGAATTTTTAAATCCATGGGCGAGAAATTCCACAAGCCCTTTATACCTAAACGTGCAACTCTGTCTGCAACTATAGGAGTTTGATCGTAAGGGACACATAGCATTGCGATGTCAACTTTATTGCTTTTTAAAAAAGTCTCAAGATTATTCAGATCAATAACTTCATGACCATTTATTTTTTGTCCTATTAAATCAGAACTGACATCAAAAACACCCTTTAGTATAAAGCCTCTTTTTTCAAAATTCGTGTAATTGGCAAGAGCCTGACCCATATTACCTGCACCGATTATTATATACCCAAACTTATCATTAACTCCAAGAATATTTCCTATTTCGTTATGAAGGTATTCAACATTATATCCATACCCCTGTTGACCAAACCCACCAAAGCAGTTTAAATCCTGACGTATTTGTGAAGCGGTAATGCCCATTCTAATGCTTAGCTCTTTTGAAGAAATTCTTGTAATCCCCAACTTTAGTAAATCAGATAAATACCTATAGTATCTGGGTAAGCGTTTTATTACAGCAATAGATATCTTCTTGTACACGCTCATTACAGTCACCTCAATTTAAAATGTTTGGGATTGAATTATGCGAATCCCTTATGTCCACTTGATTATATCATCTTTGTTATTTTATTGTCAATATTGCTTAAAGGCATCATTTCTGCTACAATTTAAGACGAAAATGGCTTGACGTCTTAAAGACGCAAATTGGAAATTACCTAAATGTAAGGTGTGAAATTAATGATATTATTAGGGAGTAATAATATATCTATCTCCTTTGGTACTAAACAAATTTTAGAAAATGCCACTTTTAGTGTTCAGGATACGGATAAAATTGGTGTTGTAGGTGTTAATGGGGCAGGAAAATCCACTCTGTTTAAAATAATTACATCGAATTATACTGCTGATTCCGGAGATATTTATTTTGCTAAGGGCTGCAAAATAGGCTACCTTGCCCAAAATTCAGAGCTTGAGTCATCAAACAGTATTCTTGAAGAAGTGTTGTCTGCTTTTTCACATTTAATAAAAATGGAGGAACGTATTAAGGAGCTGGAGAAACTTATAAGTTCTGAAAAAAATGAGGAAAGGCTCTCCTCTTTTATGAAGGAGTATGCAAATCTCTCAGACAGTTTTTCGCGTAATGGTGGATATGAGTATAACAGTAGGTCAAGGGGAATTTTAAAAGGACTTGGATTTAGAGAAGAAGAATTTGAGCTTAAGATAAGTAATTTGAGTGGAGGTCAAAAAACCCGCCTTGCTATGGCAAAGCTTTTGACTGAAGAACCGGATCTACTCCTCTTAGACGAGCCTACAAACCATCTGGATATAAATGCCGTTGAGTGGCTGGAAGATTTTCTTATCAATTACAGAAAAGGTGTTATGATTATTTCCCATGATAGGTTCTTTTTAGATAGGACAACAAATAAGACTCTTGAAATAGAAAATTGCGAGTGTAAGCTCTATAACGGCAATTATACCAACTACGTAAAGCAAAAGGAGCAGGACAGAGAAATTCAACAAAAGCACTATGAGCTTCAACAAAAAGAAATTGAACGAATGGAAGCTTTTATTGAGCAACAGAGAAGGTGGAACAGGGAGAAAAACATAGTGGCTGCCGAAAGCAGGCAGAAGGCTATAGATAGGATGGAGAAGATTGACAAACCGAAAAATCTTCCTGATAAAATCAAAATTAATTTTAAGATTGACGTTCAAAGCGGAAATGATGTTTTATCGGTGGACAAGCTTTCTAAGGAATACCCCGGAAGACCTCTGTTTAACAATTTGAGTTTTAAAGTTAAGAAAAGTGAAAGAGTGTTTATATTAGGTCCTAATGGATGTGGAAAATCTACTTTGCTCAAGATTCTAACTGGCAAAATGGAAGAGTATTCAGGAAGTTATAAGTTTGGTCACAACACAAAAGAGGCTTATTACGATCAAGAGCATTCAGGGCTTTGCATAAATAATACAGTAATAGACGAACTCTTTGAGGCAAGTGATAATCTTTCCCAGACGGATATTAGAAATGCACTTGCAATGTTTCTTTTTAAAGGAGATGATGTTTTCAAAGAGATAAACAAACTTAGCGGTGGCGAGAAGGGAAGGATCTCGCTGTTAAAGATTATGCTGTCGGGAGCAAATGTTCTTATTCTAGACGAACCTACAAATCACCTTGATATCAATTCGAGGGAGATACTAGAGAGCTCACTTTCCGAATATGAAGGAACTCTTATCATAGTGTCCCATGACAGATATTTTATAGATAAGCTTGCGACGAGGATTATTGAACTTAGTAAGGATTCATATATTGATTACATTGGCAATTATTCTAGTTTTAAGCAGTATAAAGATAGGCTTGATGTTAAATCAAAGCTCGATTCACAGGTTGAGAATGTTTCTGAGGCTAAGCTTTCGCATATTGCAAATAAAGAAGAAAGAGCACGCAGAAGGAAACTTGAAAAACAATATTCTAATACTGAAAAAGAGATTGCTAAATTGGAAAAATCTATAGAGAACATAAAAGTTGAGATGGAATCGGGGGAAGTATTAAGTGATCATGTAAAGCTTAGTGAATTACACAGTGAGCAGGAGCAAATGGAAAACCGACTTGAGGAGCTCTATGAGCTATGGGAATCACTTGCACTTGAAATAGAAGCTTAAGAAACAAAAAACTACGGGGCATCGAGCCCCTACGTTTTTACTTCTTTCACTTCGTTCGAAAGAAGCGTAACAAAAACTACGGGGCATCGAGCCCCTGCGTTTTTGCTTCTTTCACTTCGTTCGAAAGAAGCGTAACAAAAAAGTTACGGAATATAGAAAATTACCGTAACTTTTTTGTTTCTTATTTTTTGATAAACTCTATAGGAATTAAAGCCTATTTAACACAGATATAAATTCAGGATAAGCAATATCTAAAACCTGCGTTTTTCTAATCATTGTCTCGCCTTCAGCTACAAGTCCTGCAACACATAATGCCATTGTTATGGCAGGATGGTTATAACCTTCAACGATGGTACCAGTTAATGTTTTGCCACCTTCAATTATCATACCGTCTTCTGTTTCCTTAACAATTGCACCTAACTTTAAAAGTTCTGTAGACAACATTTTCAGTTTGCCCGATTCTTTTAGTTTAAAGCCTTTTAAGTCTTTTATAACTGTTTTGCCTTTAGCCATAGTTGAAGCAACTGCTATTACAGGAATTTCGTCTATTAGTCTTGGAATAAGGTCTCCTTCTATTGTCACTGCTTTTAACTGAGAGGATACAACTCGTATATCTGCAACCTTTTCGTTACTTACACAACGTTCGTTTAGTATTTCGATTTTAGCACCCATTGATCTATAGACATCAATAATTCCTGTTCTTGTAGGATTGACACCTACGTTCTTTATAACTATATCGGAATTAGGTACTATCAGACCAGCAGTTATAAAATAGCTTGCGGTTGAAATATCACCGGGTACTTCTATGTTTTGAGCATAAAGATTTTCAACATTGTGTGAAGTTACTTCCAATCCATTGACAGTAATGTTTGCCCCAAAATAGTTTAGCATAAGTTCGGTATGGTCTCTTGATTTAACAGCTTCAACTACTTTAGTATTACCTTGTGCGTAGAGACCTGCTATTAAAAGAGGAGATTTAATATTAGTATTCCTTAATGAAAGATTGTGAGTCTTACCGTCTAATTTTGACGGGAAAATGGTAAGAGGGCATAAATTACCATCGTCTCTTCCGTTGATTATTGCACCCATATCCCTAAGGGGTTTGACCACTTTCCCAATCGGTTTTCTGAGAGAAGACTCATCTCTAGTTAATACCGAATTAAAGGGTTGACTTGCCAGTACTCCAAGAAGAAGTCTTAGGGCAGTTCCAGATCTACCAGCATTTAAGGTTGTTGATGGAGGCTTTAATCCATAAAGACCATTGCCGTGTACCTTGATTTTGTTATTAGGTAGAATTTCTATTCTAACATGCATTTTTCTAAAACAGTCAATGGTACTTAGGCAATCTTCTCCCATTAGGAATCCATTGATTTCAGTAGTTCCCTTAGCAAGAGACCCTAAAAGTATCGCTCTGTGGGATATGGATTTATCGCCAGGTACTGTTATTTCGCCTCTCAAAGAATCCCTTTGTTCAATTAACACACTGTATTCCCCCATTCCTTTAGTAAGTGAGTTGTACCTTTGCTTTTTGTTACAAACACAAGGTGTAATTGCAACTACATTATAAGATAAATCTTTGGATGCTGAGCATATGTCAAACAAAGATTTTAAAGCTTTCGAAGCTAAGTTAATAATATAACTATGCAAGTTCTTTAATACTATTCTTCTTAAAATGCAATTTACTTTAGAACATTTCACCTTTAATATATCGATTATTTATAGCTTATAGACTTTATATCCGTGGTCTGACAATAAAACAACAGCATTTTTAACACTATCGGAATCCGGAAGGGTAATCCTTAGGCAACCCTGTTCAAACTCTCTGCTATTTGAAACATTAATATTTTTTATGTTAACACCATTATTGCCAAGTATTGTTGCAATTTTACCGATTATACCCGGTTTGTCTACAATATCAACTATAATCTCGTGTAGAGATATAAGCAATCCTTTTCGGTTATCCGGTAATGAGTCCCGTAACTCCTTGGCAGTTCTAAAATAGGTATTTATTCCTTCTGAATCATTATTATCCATATGCTGTTTAAATTCATATAGTGTTTCAACAAAAGAGTCTAAAACTCCTTTAATTTTTTGCGTATTGCTCAATACTACATTTTCCCACATTTCAGGGCTAGAGGATGCAATTCTTGTTATGTCTTTAAAACCACCGGCAGCAAGGGTTTGCATCTTGCCATCGGGACAATCAGATTTACCTACTAAATTTACCAGTGCCGATGCAATAATGTGTGGAACGTGGCTTATTGTAGCGGTAACAAAATCATGTTCGTCGGCATCGGTTATTATGGGTATACCGCCTATCTTTTTAACGAGATTTTCCATTATCTCGATATCGGTTTTTTTGGTACGAATAGTCGGTGTTAAAATATAATATGCATTTTCAAACAAATGTGCTAAACTTGATGCAAATCCAGACTTTTCAGTACCTGCCATCGGATGTCCACCTATGAAACAAGGCGGATTATCCATTGAGTTGACATAGTTTACAATTTCCGACTTAGTGCTTGCAACATCAGTAATTATACAGTTATCCTTAATCCTATTAGCAAGCTTTTCAATGTACTCAATCGCATTTTTTACAGGTGTACAAATAAAAATCAAATCTGAATTATATATGTCTTCATTTATTTCGGTATATCCTTTAGAAATATATCCTTCTTGCAATGCCTGACTTATACTTTCTTTACTTAAGTCCACAGCTTTTATCTCGGAAATGTTTGCTCTTTCCTTTAACGCTTTTGCTAGAGAGCCTCCAATAAGTCCAAGGCCAATAACAGATACACTATTGATCTTCATGTTTAAACTCTCTTCCTAATATTTCGGCAATTTTCGCAATATCTTTACATAAATCATTAAAATCTCCTGGTGTTAACTGTTGAGCGGCATCTGATAATGCACATTTAGGGTTTGGATGAACTTCAATTATCAAACCATCAGCTCCAGCAGCTATAGCTGCTTTCGAAAGAGGAAGAATATATTGTGCTTTACCGGCAGCGTGGCTTGGATCAACAATTATTGGTAAGTGGCTCATGTTTTTAATCACAGGAACAGCACTTATATCTAAAGTGTTTCTTGTCGCAGTTTCAAAAGTTCTTATACCTCTTTCACAAAGTACAACATTGTAATTTCCTTCATTCATAATGTATTCAGCAGCATTAAGCCATTCATCAATGGTAGTTGCAGAACCACGTTTAAATAAAACAGGCTTCTTTGAACGTCCGATTTCTCTCAATAATTGAAAGTTTTGTACATTTCTTGCTCCTACTTGAAACATGTCGACATATTTGTCAGCAATTTCAACCGCCTTTTCGCAGGTAACCTCAGTTATTATATTCAAACCCGTTGCGTCTTTGGCTTCCTTCAATAGCTTTAAACCTTCTTCTTCTAAACCTTGAAAGGCATAGGGAGAAGTTCTAGGTTTGAAAGCTCCACCGCGTAAAAATTGGGCACCGGATTTTTTTACTGCTAAGGCAGAAGATATTATTTGGTCATGGTTCTCTACAGCACAAGGTCCTGCCATTATAACTAATTCTTTACCACCAATTTTAACACCATTAACATCGACAACACTTGGTTCGGGTTTAAAAGTTTTACCAGCTAATTTATATGACTCTACTATAGGAACGAGTTTTTCAACTCCGGACATAAGCTCTATGGGAACATCGCTTAGCTTTCTTTTATCACCTATAACACCTATAATAGTTCTTTCAGAGCCCTGTGAAATATGTACACCAAGGCCTAAGGAACCTAGTATCTTTGATATTTCTTGTATATCACTATCTTTAGAATTGGATCTCATTACTATTATCATAAAATAATCCTTCCTTTCTGGTTCAGGTTAACATTACTGATATCTAATCTTACGTAATTTAAGACTTGTACTTTTTATGTCTTGTAGACGGCATTTCCAAACTATATATTTACAAGAACTTTATCTATAAATCCTAATTTTCAGTGCAATGAAAATTTCGATGAATAGAGAAATACTTATTGTAAAAGGCAGAACGCTTGTTACTTTCTTTTAATTTACAATGATAATATGGAATTGTCAATAAGAATAACAGTTTGAGTTTCCCCAAATTTAGTAACAAAAAACTGAGGGATCTTTGAGCTTAAAGGCTTTGAACACGAAAATCCTCAAATCCAAACTGCTGCTTTTTAAATCGGTAATATTCTTTAATTCTCCAGCGCATAAGATAAACTTTGGTAACAACAACAGGAAGTCTTTTGTCAGAAGATTTAATGTTGCTGATAAGCATCATAGGTGTTTCACCAAATCCATATACGACAATCATATTTAATTC
>JAAYPF010000203.1 GCA_012519925.1 Clostridiaceae bacterium | reverse complement strand
AGGCGAAGCAATTGGAAGGAAAGAAGGAACTTTATATAGAGAGTATAAAGCAATATAAAAGATTAGTGGAATCTATAAAAGATGATGTAAACTATTTTGTTGAAGGGGAAGAAAAGGACAACCTCTACTATTTCCAATTTGAAGATTATAAAAGTAAGATTGCACAGCAGAAAGTTGATGTGGGATCATATAAATCATACGGTTATACTGATGCGCAAATAGAGAGTGAAATCGAAAAAAATCAAAGTAAAATAACTGAGATTTATTATTCTACTTTGAAATCAGTAGAGGATTCTATACAACAGTATCAAAACGAATTGACCAATATAGAAATTCAGCTTGAAGCAGTTGGAAATGGACAGGAAGAATATCAGGTACAAGCTAATGCTACAGGCAAAATACATATGATGGCAGAATACAAAGAAGGAATGGTGGCACAGGCAGGAAGTGCAATTGCCAATATTGCATCGCAGCATGATGAGTACAAAATACAAGCTTATGTAGATTCCAATAGTATAGCACGTATTTCTATGGGAGATAAAGTTAATATTGCTGTTTCGGGATTAGCTCAGACCGTGTATGGAACAATTTCCGGAGAAGTAGTGAGGATGGATAGTGACATAACTACTGACAATGAAAATGGCAATAGCTTTTTTAAGGTTGATATAGTGCCAGACAATACATATATAATAAGTAAAAAAGGTTATAAGGTCAATCTTTCTAACGGAATGCCTGTAGAGGCACGCATTCAATATGATCAGGTGACTTATTTTGATTATGTAATGGAATCATTAGGTATATTGACAAGATAGGAGTTCTGATATGGTAAAGAAACATATAACATGGTTTATAATAGCTTTAGTAATGTTTTTGCAGATTAATAGTTGTATCTACATTTTTGCAGAACAAAATCCAGATATAAATGTAGATGGTGGCGCGGAAGTAATAGAGGAAGCTCAAGATGTTGAAACTGAAGAGGATGAAGATGTAGATAGCACACAAGAAGGTGTTAAGAAAGAGGATAAAAACGAAGATAATAAGGAACAAAGTAATAAGGAAGATACTACAAAAGAAGATGAAGAAAAGGAAGAAAGCACAAACAAGGAAAGTGGATTAGAAGAAAGTGAAAAAACAAAAGACACAGAAGGTGCTATAGAAGAACTCGTTGAAGATGATAATACCGCAGAAACTAAAGAAGAAATTATTGAAGAGGACAATAAAGAAGAAACAAGAGAAGATACTACAGAGGAAGAAAAAACAGAAGAAGATATAGAAGAAAGTGATGAATTAAGGTATATAGAAGTTACAGATATAGATATAGCAGAATACAGAAGTAGCATGGAAGAGGGAGAAAAGCAGCTTCTTATGGTTACAGTAATACCACTTGATGCAACAAATCAAGAGATAAAGTATTATTCAAACGAGGAGTCTGTTGCAACAATAAATCAAATTGGAAGGATAACTGCTGTAGATTCTGGAACGACTAAAATAACTATTGAAGCCGCTGATGGAGTAAGTAAACAGTTTAAATTAAAAGTAAACTCTCCTAAAAGTGCGCATATTAGTGTATCAGAATTAGATCTTGGAGATTATCAAGAAAAAATGAGAGTTGGAGACAAGCATTTACTTTCTGTAACTGTATTGCCATATGATGCGACTGACAGAACTATAAGATATACATCAAGTGATGAAGAGGTTGCTAGTATCAATGGACTTGGCAGAATTAATGCTCTTTCTGTAGGAGAAACTTTGATAACTGCAAGGGCTGGAAGTAAAAAGAAATCTTTTGTTTTAAATGTGTTGCCTAAGAAGGACACTAGCGTTAAGGGCATAGATTTAGGAGACTACATAAAGAAAATGAAGGTTGGAGAGACTCAAATGCTTATACCGGCAGTTTTGCCACCAGACGCAGTAAACCCTGGTTTTAAATATTTATCTAAAAATACGGATGTTGCTACAATAAACGGACTTGGAAGAATCAGAACGCACAAAGTTGGAACTTCCGAAATTATTGTGGAAGCAGATGGAGTAAAGAAACAGTTTACACTGACTGTTTATGAGGAAAAAGAAATAAAAGTGACATATATGGATTTAGGAGACTATCAAAGGACAATGGAGGTGGGAGATAAACAACTATTGTCGCCTTCTGTTTATCCAATGGAAGCATCTGATAGAAAGATTACATACAAATCCACCAATGAAGAAATTGCAACAGTGAATATTTTTGGAAGAGTTTATGCAAAATCTGTTGGAGATACAAAAATAATTGTTAGCGTAGACGGGATTGAAAAATCTTTTGATTTAAAGGTTGAAGAAAGTAAGAATTACCCTGTTGAAGGTATTGATATAGGAAAATATGATGAAAAAATGGAAGTTGGCAAAACTCAAAAACTGCAAGTGACAGTATTGCCTTATAATGCAACTGATGCAAAGGTAGAATATATTTCTGATGGTCATAAAATTCTAACTGTTGATACAGCAGGAGAGGTAAAAGCAATAAAAGAAGGAAAAGCGGTAATAAAGGTCAGTGCCGGAGATATAACAAAGGAAATTACAATTTCTGTAGTAACTGCTACAGAAAAGATTGAAATAAATAAAACATACGTAGTATTAAAAACAAATGAACAATTCCAATTAGAATGCAGAGTTTTACCAAAGGAGGCAAATGGAAAGATTGAATATAAATCAATTGATTCTTCCATTGCTAAAGTTGATGGAAATGGTTTGATAACGGCGGTTGATACAGGTGCATCTACGGTTATTGCTACTAACGGATATATGCAGTCAGAAGTAACAGTACTTGTTAATAAGGAACTGATTAAAGAGGTCGAGGAGGCTGTGCCGGCTGCAAATTTTAATCTTGATAGTGATGTCCTTACAGAAGTAATAAAAAAATCTGACCATATAAAGACGGTTATTGATAAAAATGAATTTAAAAAAGTGACAAAGTTGGCGCTCAAATATTTACTTGATTCAAAGAAAACTCTTATAATTGACGGAAGTGACTACATAATTACGATAAATGGAAGAGATATTGTTAATTTTGAAAATGAGTTGTTAACAAATATTGATTTTATCGAAACAGCAGATGGGACAGAAGTAGTAGTTAATGAAAAAGGCAATCTTCCCGGGAAGATAAGCATTTCCTTTGAAAATGAAAAGCTACAAAGAGGAAAATATTTATATCTTTATAATGAAGCAAAGAAAAAATATGAGGTTATAAATAACGCAATTGAATCAGGAACAATTAATGTTGATATTGGTGGGAAGTATTTAATAGCAGAAAAAGAGATATCTTTTTTTAGGATTAATTTATTGCTGATTATTATAGGTGTTATTTGCTTTATTGCGATAATTGTTGTATATATTTTTACAAAGAAGAAGTATTGGTTTTGGTAAGTTTTTTTATTTATTTAGGTGGCATTGGTTTGTGAAAAAATATGTGAATAACTACAAAAACTTTGTTGCCTTTAGAGTGGTTTTGTTCCTTTGTAAAAACGGTTAATGAATTATACAAGATTATTAAATGATAAATAATAGGCGTTAGAGAAGTAGTAATCAAGGGGAATCAGGTTAAGCTACTAGATTTTTCTGTGATTTATGATATAATTAAATCATAGGAAGTGGTAGATTGAAAAAAGAATTGCATAATGCTCATGATAAAGGGTATAAATATATTCTAAGTATAAAAAGATTGTTTGTCCAGCTTTTAAAAAGCTTTGTAAAGCAAGGATGGGTAGATAAAATTGAGCCTGATGATGTTGAACTTGTTGACAAATCCTTTATATTGCCGGATTTCAAGAATAAAGAGGCAGACTTAGTATATAAGGTAAAAATAGATGATGCTAATGTATATTTTTATCTTATTGAATTACAATCAAGTGTAGACTATCAAATGCCTTACAGGCTATTGCTGTACATGGTTGAGATTTGGCGTAATGTACTTAAAGAAACTGACAAAAAAGAAGCTCGTAGGAAAGATTTTAGGCTCCCGGTAATTATACCTTGTGTTTTATATAACGGAAGTAACAACTGGACTGCAAAAAAGAGTTTTAAAGAAACGTTGTTTAAATTTGAACAATTCGGTGAATTTGTATTAGATTTTAAGTACATCCTAATTGACATAAGAAGATATAAAGATGAAGAACTACTAGAATTAGCGAATTTGATAGCAACAATATTTTTTATAGACAAAACAAAAGATAAAAGTATAGATCTTTTAAACAGATTAAGAGAAGTAGCTGAAAAAATGCAGAATCTTTCTAGTGAAGACTTAAATATAATGTGGAACTGGATTAAGAATATTGTTGCAAGGGGTTCAAATGCAAAGTTTGAGAAAGATATTGACGATATTTTTCAAAAGGAAGGAAAGGTGGAAAATATGGTATATGCGATAGAACGTGTTATTGAAAAAGAAAAACTAGAGGCTAAAATGGAAGGTAAGTTGGAAGGTGAAATAGAAGGTGAAATAAAAGGTGAAATAAAAGGAATCGCTAAAACGGCAATAAGGCTGCTGACAAAAAAGTTTGGGGATTTGCCAGAGGACATAAGGGCTAAGATTATTGAATTGGATGAAGATGCTTTAAATACAATTATTGATGAAATATTTGACTATGAGAGTTTGGAAGAACTCAATGAACTATTAGTGCAATAAAAGTAAGTTGTTGAGTGATAGTGGATTTATAATATACAAAAAGCGGGCTTTAGAAGTCTGCTTTTTATGTTGTGTTCAGATAGTTAAAGCTAGAGAGTTACAATTAAACTTTGTCATCATGCCTGTAAAAATATGAAAATAGCATTTATATGTAATATATTAACACAATAAGATATAAATAACGACTTGTTTGTGTTTCTATAATACAACAAGTCTTTTAACAGAATAATTTACTTCACAGGCAGTTAGGGTTGATAAAGAAGGGTTTTTGAGTAAATTCACTCTTCCATGTATCGATAATGTTATAACAAAAGAGGGACTAAGTCATTTCGTTGTTATATTTAAGATTACAAAAACACATGTTGTAGTCGGTGATCCAGCAAAGGATTTGTTGAGACTCGAAACAGATGAGTTTTACAAGAACTTTACTGGTGCCCTGCTTATATTAAAGCCTAATCAGGATTTTGCGAGTGGTAAAATAAGGGGAGAGAAGATATTTAACAGATTTCTTAAGCTTTTACTTCCGCAGAAAAAACTTTTTATATATTCAATACTTGCGTCAATAATATTGACGGCATTAGGTATAGTGTCTTCGTTATTCAATAAAGTTATAATGGATGAGATATTGCCATACCAGGTTGGTATCTGTTTTGATAATATTTGTAGTTATAGCAGTTACCCAGGTTATAATTGGTTTTGTAAGGCAGTGGATGATGATATATCTATCACAAAAGATAGACATACCTTTGTTGTTAGGTTATTTT
>JAAYPF010000030.1 GCA_012519925.1 Clostridiaceae bacterium | reverse complement strand
GCGTAGAATTCCGTAGCCTTTCATGACCACAGCCAAACTGGACTATCAAGCACAACAATATTGTAAGTGACTATATATACTTAGTCTTATATTAAAATATATTGAAAAATGGGGAAACTCAAATTAATATTAATTAGACTTAAACTTCGCAGATCAATAATCCCTAAGTACCATCAGGAAGCATAACATACAATAGAACTAAATCATTGTTAGCAATCATTTTTCTTGCTTTTGCAATACTGTCTGCAATATTAGTTAAGAAATTTATCTTATTTCAGAGCATAAGATTCCTATAATACATTTAAAGAAAAAAATTATTGAGCAATTACCTATTGCCCAATTCTTTCCTTAATCCTATCTAAAAACTCCTTGAATCCATAGGAGGACTCTTCAATCTCGTACTCAGTAAAATCATCATTAAACACAACTATATCCAACTTAACAGCATCCTGTTCTATTCTTACATCGCTTATTTCGCCCTTCTCATCACCTGCTTCTATAAGTAAAGCCATTTTGTCATCAACCGTATCATATACATACAAATCTCCACCCATACTAACCGTACCATAAGCATATCCCATTATGACAAGCAAATAACGGTCATCAAACCAACTTAACTTTTTAGGTGCTAAATTTTCCGGAATATCTTTATGCGTTATAATAGCTTTATTAGTATCCTTTAGATAATTATACATAAACACTTCACCGATAACTTCAAACTCATAAGGTGATATATAGGCGAGCTTCTTTTTATCAGCGGAAATAGAAGGTTTTGCGGGATAATTATCACCTTCGCAAATTATCTTCTCTTTTCCATCCTTCTTCACAACAATTTCAGATAAATTATTTTCAGCCTTTCTATAAAAAACAGTTGTATCTAATACTAAACCTTCTGCTTCTCTTGTATCTTTTATTTCTTTTATATCTTTTGTATCTTTTGCATCTTTTGAGTTGCTCGTCCCACTTTTCTGAGTACATCCTGTAATAATCAGACCAATTACTGCCACTACAATCAATACACTTATATATCTCTTCATAAAAAACACCTTTCCAAACATAATTTATTTAATTATAGTCTTATTTATCTTTGAGCAATTTATGCAATTCGTCCACAAAGGTATTTATATCTTTAAACTGCCGGTAAACCGAAGCAAACCTTACATATGCCACCTCATCCATTCCCTTGAGCTTTTCCATGATCATTTCACCAATATCCTTAGAAGAAACCTCTCTTTGAAGTGAATTTTGAATTTGTAATTCTATGCCATCAACAAGCAACTCAAGATCATCAATTGATACAGGTCTTTTTTCACATGCCCTTAAAAGACCATTCAAAACCTTTTCCCTATTAAAAGGCTCTCTTGTTTTATCCTTTTTTATAACCATTAGCGGCAAGCTTTCTACTTTCTCATAAGTTGTAAATCTTTTTGCACACCTAGTGCATTCTCTTCGTCTTCTAATAGCAGACGCCTCATCTGTAGGTCTCGAATCAATAACCTTGTCCTCAACAAAACCACAATACGGACACTTCATATTGTACCTCCCACATAAGTTTTATTTATTCTTATATCCCTTCGATTACATTTCGCTTTTATTATATTATACTTTGGCAAAATATCAAATCAATTTTATCCTTTTCTTAATTAAACATGCCTATTCACATCATTTAGGAAAGCTTGATTTATGTATTATTTCTATAATCTCTACGTACATATCTTTCATCAAATTCTACCAATATAATATCTTCACCAATTTTCTTAATTTTACTCCAAGGTATGACATACTCGTTATCCTTTCCAAAAAAGCCAAAAATACGACCTTCTCCTGGAATAACAATTGCATCTAGTTTTCCACTTTCAAGATTTATTTCTACATCACATACAAACCCTAATCTTCTACCGTCGGATATATTAATAACTTCTTTCTGTCTAAAATCAGATGTTCTGTTCATAAATCAACACCTCATGCCCTTATAATCGATATTATAATATATGAAATGTAATCATTTCATATGAAAAAACCAGCCCTCAACATCTAAATAGGAAAATCCTCTTATAGTTGAAGGTCTGGTTTTTTCATGAATTCATAATATAGATATTTATAGGAGGCACTTTATTTAAATATATTTTCGCATATGGGTGAGGGCCGTTTTCTCAAGTCTTGAGACCTGTGCCTGCGAAATTCCAATTTCCTCAGCTACTTCCATCTGCGTTCTTCCATCGAAAAACCTTAAGTTCAAAATTAGTTTTTCTCTATCATTTAGCCTTCTCATAGCTTCATTTAATGCAATACCTTCAAGCCAGTTTTCGTCATGGTTCTTTTCATCCTTTACCTGGTCCATAACATATATTGCATCACCACCGTCATGATATACCGATTCAAACAGCGATATTGGATCTTGTATCGCATCTAATGCAAACACAATGTCCTCCTTAGGTATTTCTAATTCCTTAGAAAGTTCATCTACTGTCGGTTCTTTAGAATTCTTATTTGTCAAACGTTCCTTAGCCTGAAGAGCCTTGTATGCAATATCTCTTAACGAACGACTAACACGGATTGAATTATTGTCCCGTAAATATCTGCGTATCTCGCCAATGATCATAGGTACTGCATAAGTAGAGAACTTTACATTCTGTGATACGTCAAAATTGTCTATTGCTTTTATAAGCCCTATACAGCCTACCTGAAATAAATCATCGACATATTCACCTCTGTTATTAAACCTTTGTATAACACTAAGTACAAGTCGCAAATTTCCTCTTATAAACTCTTCCCTTGCTGACATATCACCTTTATGCATTCGATCGAAGAGAACTTTCTTTTGCTCGTTTGATAATACTGGCAACTTTGATGTATTCACACCGCATATCTCAACTTTATTGATTAGCATATAAAAAACCTCCCGGCAGTAAATTGAAGTCAGTATCATTATTGCCATGGAGGTCATTTTTATACTGCTAAAAAGGGTACAAAATTTTCACAAAACACCTTGACAAACCATTTACTTATTGAGATGACTAGACTTTGATTTTGTTGTTAATTTCTTACATGCTTCTATATCATTCTGCTTATTTCCTTTTTCAGCCTACTAATAATCTTTTTCTCTAATCTCGATATGTATGATTGTGAAATTCCCAACATATCAGCTACTTCTTTTTGAGTTTTTTCCTCACCACCATTTAGCAGACCAAACCTTAACTCCATAATCTTCTTTTCCCTCATAGATAATTTCTTCATAGCAGTATTTAGCAGCTCTTTATCAACTTCATCTTCAATGCTCCTATGGATCAGATCGTTCTCGGTACCTAAAATATCCGATAATAGCAATTCATTTCCGTCCCAATCTATATTTAAAGGTTCATCAATTGATATTTCAGTCTTCATTCTGTTATTTCTTCTAAGGTACATTAGTATTTCATTTTCAATACATCTTGAAGCATAAGTTGCAAGTTTTATATTTTTACTTGGGTTAAAGGTGTTAATAGCCTTTATAAGTCCGATTGTGCCTATGGACACTAAGTCTTCTACTCCCACTCCCGTGTTTTCGAATTTACGGGCAATATACACCACCAATCTTAAATTTCTCTCAATCAATATCTTTTTTACCCCATAATCCTCTTTTTCCAGCTTCCTTAACAAATAGCTCTCCTCATCGCTGCTCAATGGGGGCGGCAGTGCCTCACTTCCTCCTATATAATGTACAGGAAATCCTTTATGTATCTTGAATTTCTTTAAAATATTTATGTACTTAATCCAAAAAAACAATCTTGCTTTCTTAAATAGAAACATTATGCTATCTCCCTTCGGTTTTGTCTTAAATTTAGTGGCATAACTTACCCTATCCTCATACCAAATCCGGACCTAGAAGTGCATTATAATTCTCACTTTTAGAAAGAGCTTTATTATAAATGCCTATGACCACCTCAGTAACCCCCTTCTTTTCACTTTTTTCTCCAACCTCTATGTAATCCGGTTTAAAGCCTATTAGCATACCATTTTCCCTTCCTAAGGATGTAAATGGTATTAATCTGAATCTTGAAAACCAACTAGAATCAGATACAATTTTTGTTACGCCGACTAAATCGTCTTCTTTCGATTGTTCAAAGATATTCTGAATCTCTAGAGGTAAAATACTTTTTATCGCTTTAAATTCAACCACAACCACAGGAACCCGAGTAAGCGGATCAAATAATGCGTTTCCAGTGTCTACAAGTGCCGGTAGATCAATGCTCCCATTTTCAAAGGCAATCTTCAAAGGTATAAGCAACCTGTCTTTAACTAATCTGTTCTGTATTATATCCCAGAATATCGTTGCTATAATTCCCACTGTAGCTACACATAAAACCATAATTGTCCACTTTGAATTCCAGTACACATAGAAAAATCCATCTCTCACAAATCCACCGCTCTGATTAAAATATAAAAAAGCAAAGCCTGCTCCCGCAAAAATAAATGTAGATATATAGAATGTCACCATAGTTTTAAAAAAAGTTATAAAACGCTCAAAGGAAAAGGAAATTGCAACAATAGCAAAAGAGATAGCTACCTTTGCTACTGTAGTGTAAGTTCCCTTTAGTGAAGGATAAACCACCAAAAAGGCTACATAAAGTGCTCCTACTAAAGCACCTAAAAACAGCCTCAAATGAGATATTCTACTTTTAGAAAACTTAGCCGTCATTAATAGAATCAAATAATTCATCACTATATTCTCAAGCACTAATACATCTATAAATATTTCCACACATTTCCCCCCTGTAAGCGACCTGCTTGATCACTTCAAGTTACATAACCCCAAAAACAATCCATTCTAATTAACTTATATGCATAAGCATGTATTTTTATTCCATCTCTTTCCAAACCTCAATATAAAAATAAACTCTTACTCCTTACTTCAAGTCAACTAGGACTACCCAAAACAATTATACAAATTTATCTACATATAATTTGTCAAACCCCACTGTAGAATAAACTTTTTATATGACAAAAAATACTAACTCCATGCAAAAAACTTCCTTTTCTAAATAGAAGCATCATAAGTTTACTATTAATTCTTGATGGAAGACTTACTAGAAATTTTGTCAACATAAATTGAAGCAAAAAAATAAGCAGCCGGATTATTCCGACTGCTCATTATCTCACTTATAATTATATTCTCTTATTTAAAACGATTTCTCCTTAAGAAGGTTGGGATCTCCAACTCATCAGATACTGGCTCTGGTTCTGGCTCCCTCTCTATTGTCCTTCCACTAGCAATTCCTACTTTCTCAGCCACCTTTTCTGGCTTTTTAATAACCGGAACTCTGTCAAACCCAGTAGCTATAACTGTAATTAACAGTTCATCCTTAAGATTTTCATCTATTACCGCACCAAATATTATGTTTGCATCAGGGTCTGCAGATTTCTGTACAAGCTCCGCTGCAGTATTAACCTCAAACAATCCAAGATCCGGTCCTCCGGTAATATTAAGAAGAACTCCTCTAGCACCCTCAATTGAAGTCTCAAGCAATGGACTTAAAATAGCTTGCCTCGCAGCTTCCTCTGCTCTGTTTTCTCCCGCTGCCCTTCCAATACCCATATGTGCTAAACCGGTATCCAACATAACAGTCTTAACGTCTGCAAAGTCCAAGTTTACAAGTCCTGGTACGGCAATAAGGTCAGAAATACCTTGTACACCCTGTCTTAATACATCATCCGCAATTCTGAAAGCATCCACAATGGAGGTTTTCTTTTCAGCAACTTGAAGCAACCTATCATTAGGAATTGTAACTAAGGTATCAACAACTCCCTTAAGAGTCTCTACTCCTCTTTCCGCATGTTGCATTCTCTTTCTTCCTTCAAACATAAAAGGCTTTGTAACAACACCTACGGTGAGTATTCCCATTTCTTTTGCGACCTGAGCTACCACTGGAGCCGCTCCCGTTCCTGTGCCACCACCCATACCAGCTGTTACAAAAACCATATCCGAACCCTTTATTGATTGTGCTATTTCATCTTTACTTTCATTTGCAGCCTTTTCTCCGATTTCAGGGTTTGCTCCTGCTCCAAGCCCTTTAGTTAGTTTATCTCCAATTTGAATTTTTGTATTTGCCTTCGATAAAAATAAAGCTTGTTTATCAGTATTTACAGATATAAATTCAACACCACGTAGTCCTGCAGTTATCATTCTATTAACAGCATTATTACCGCCACCGCCAACACCTACAACTTTAATCTGGGCAAACTGTTCAATATCGATATCAAATTCCAACAATGTAAGTCCCTCCTTATTCTTTTGTAATTGCAAACACTTACCATATAGCCAAAAGCTGTTCTAAAAACTCTCCGTATAACATATATAGTTAGTTCATCAGTTACATTTGTCAATTTTATTCTTTCAATATTTAATAATATCTCAATACTTGGATTTGTGCAAGAACGTTTTTAACTTCAAAAAAGAACAAAAGCTTAAAACAAACCATTAAAAAGATTTACCAGTTTTCTAAAGATACTCATTGATTTTTTTTCCTTATTCTTTTTCGTTTTCTTAACTTCACAACCTGTATCACTTGCTCCAAATCTGCTTACTATATACTTTGCAGAACCAACAGAAATTAATAATTCCGGCTTTGTGATGCTTGATACTTTATAGCTTGCAACCCTTACAGGTAAATCAAACACCTCGTATGCAATCTGCATACTTCCGTCTAAATAGGAAATACCACCGCCGGATAAAACAATTCCTTTACCACAGCCTTCCCACACATTAGCTACTTGTAGCTGTTCTTTGCATAGATAAAAAATCTCCTGGACTCTTGCTTCAATTATTTCAATTATTTCTGACACTTTTATATTTCTCTTTTTATTCTCATTTATTTCATTTACAGAAATCTCATAATCGTTTTTTATCAAAGAAGTAAAGGCAAGCTCATATTCCTTTTTCAGCTTTTCTGCCTCACTGTATGGTATTCTAAGACCTATGGAAATATCATTTGAAATATGATCTCCTCCTACAGCTATAGCATCATAATACAACAATCGGTTGTTCTTGATAACCGATATATTGGTAATACTGCCGCCTATATCAATAAGTACCACACCCATATCTTTTTCTTCCTGGGTGAGAGCAACTTCTGCAGAAGCTAAAGCCTCAATTACAAAACCATTTACTCTTAATCCTGCTTTTTCCATGCTCTTTAGTATATTCTGCACAAAAGTAATTTTTCCTGCAATTACATCTGCTTCAACTTCTAATTTTGCACCAGACATTCCGACAGGATCAACTATTTCATCATAACCATCTACAATGTAGTGAACAGGTATTACATCTATAACCTGCATACCTTGAGGCAGTTTAACCCTTTCTGCACTCTCTAAAACTCTTCCCACATCATTTTGGGTAATTTCCTTACTTTCTCCTGAAATACTAACACTGCTATTATTTTTTATTATGCTAGCATGTGCTCCCATTATATTTACATATGCAGAAACCACTTCAACATTTGCTAGTGCTTGAGCTCTATCAATACAACTTTTAATTGTATTTGCTGTACTTTCAATATCTACTATTATACCCTTTTTTACGCCATTACATGGCTCTATGGCCTTGCCTAATATTTCCACTTCGCCAGTCTCACTAGCACTTGCGATTAGTGCACATATATTTGAAGACCCTATATCAACACAACTAATTATATTTTCCACAAATGTGAACCTCCCGTAATTAAAGACATGAACCGTAAGGCACAGCCTTATATCACTGCAAATCTTTATAGTCAAATGTATTATTTCTCAAAAGTGAAATCAATAAACTAAAACGAAGTTCGAGAAAAACAACATACCATTAATTTCCTACTCATTTTTCAGTATTATTTATTATATTATCTTTTTTTGAAAGTTTATTCAATAGTATTCTACGAATAATTGCAAAATTTAGAAACAATCTGTTTCCAAAAGCAAATACTGCAGCAAGATAAAGCTGAATACCCAGTTTATCACCTATGTAGGCCAGTATCGCAGCTAACACTGCATTGCCAAAAAACCCTGTAAGAAATACACTTAAATTAAATTTCTTTTGAAGTGTTGCCAATACACCTCCGAACACAGAATCTAAGGCTGCAAGTATAGCTATAGCTACATAATTTGAATACGCCGCCGGAATATCATAAGGAATAAATATCCCTAAGACAATACCGATAATCAATCCAAGCAAAGGTAACATACAATATCCTCCTATAGGTGTTTTGTAAATAAGCTTTTAATTCCTATTATAAGTTTTGAGCTATAAAACAACATACATTCATAAAACTTCAGAATTAATGAAGATAAAAAAACTTTATTTATCAGGTATAAAACTAGGTGCGTCACCAGTTGTAAAATCCAAATAGCCCTTGTCCGTTTCATCTAGTTTATTGAAGAAAATCTCCCTCAAAAAGCTTAACCTATAATTTCCGATTTTTTTATAATTTCCAAGGTTTACTCTAACTCTTCCATCGAGCATAATTTGAATGTTATCCCAGTCTGTAACATCAATATAGTCTACAACATTATAAATTGCTTTATCGCTGTCATATACCTTGTCATTATCTAAGGCGTTAATCTCCTCTACAACCATTTTATACATATCAAATTTCTTTTTGTCTTCTGCATTCAAAGCTTGTCCTAATCGGGAATTATCAAAGCTCAAACCATGAATAACAGGCAAGTTATAATCCGAGACTTCCTGCTTTGAATCTAGTATATACCCCTCTACATCTATAAGCAAATTTGCACCGGAATATGGACTAATGACATAGGGCTGCCTTTCAGTCACTGTAATGTTTACTCCATCAGGTATGTTCAACCTAACAGTAGCCTTCTTGACATAGTGACATTTTTCTTCAATACTTTTTTCCGCTTGGATTGATCTAAATAATAATATGCTTTTTAAATCCAATCCATTCGTTCTAAACCAATTATTTCCTATAATTAAATTGGTAACATCTATTATTTCATTATTATTATAATTACTATTGCCCGAAACGTAAATAGCACTTATATTAAACAACGGCGATAATGCAAGGAAAACTATAGTTAGCAAACTTAATACAGTTAATAAAATAAATCTTACAAACTTTAATATCCTTTTTCGTTTTCTAATTTTTCTTTTGTATTTCCTATCCATTTCTCTAGAAATTTCATTTCGTCTATGTTTTTTCTTCAAAGCATTAACTCCTTTATTCTTCCCTTGTAATTAAAGCTCCTACTTTGGACAGTTTTTCTTCAATGTTTTCATAGCCTCGGTCGATATGTTTGATACCAGTGACAATCGTTTCTCCTTCAGCCACAAGTCCAGCCAATACCAGTGCTGCCCCGCCTCTTAAGTCTCGTGCAACAACTGGTGCTCCTGTAAGCTCCTTAACACCTTTTATTACTGCAAGACGTCCCTCAAGCTTTATATCGGCACCCATTCTCATAAGCTCTTCAACATGTTTATAACGGTTTTCAAAAATCGTCTCAACAAAAATACTTGTTCCTCGTGCAATTGAAAGCAATGAGATAAACTGAGACTGCATATCCGTTGGAAATCCGGGATAAGGCAGAGTCCTTATTATATCGATAGCCCTAGGTCTAGTTGGTCCATAAATATGCATAGTAGATCTTTTTGTATTAATACGGCATCCGCATTCTCTCAAATAACTAATAGCAGGTATAATATGCTCAGCCGAAACATTTCTAAGTGTAATATCACCGCCGGTTATTGCTGCGGCCACTAAATATGTACCAGCAACTATTCTGTCGGGAATAACACTATGCTCCACAGCCTGTAGCCTTTTATTGCTTCCCCTTATCCTTATGACACTAGTACCGGCTCCTGCTACATCCACACCCATACTTATAAGGAATTTTTGAAGGTCAACAATTTCTGGTTCTCTTGCAGCATGCCGGATAATCGTATCACCCTCAGCAAACACAGCTGCCAACATTATATTCTCTGTCGCTCCAACACTTGGGAAATCAAGCTGTATATCTGCCCCCTTAAGCTTATCAGCCTCGCAGTATATAAAGCCGTGGTGTGCATCGTGCACCTTAACTCCCATCTTTCGTATTGCCTTTATATGTAGATCTATCGGTCTTGGGCCTATTTCGCACCCACCTGAGTGTAAAAAACTATTGGCACTCACTTCTATATCTACAACATTTTATCACTTTAAAAATGACGTATCAAATGTTTTTTTTGAGGAAATACTTTCCTAAGATGATTTTTAAAAAAACTTTACAGATAGCCTTTAAAAAAAGCCGTTTTTACAAGCTTCGCCCTAAAATAATCGCACAGGTTATATTGGAAATAATAGGACAAAAAATTGCCCTAAAATATTTTTACATAATATATAACCTTTATGTTATAATATTATCTCGGGATATTTAGCCCACTTAAATTTGCATCTTTCACTTCCTTTTTTAAAGGAAGTATAAAATAAATAATAGAAGCGGGAGCTAGCATGAATATAAGACTTACATTTACAATAATAGTAGCAAAACTATTGGTTTTTGTTCTTAGGATATTAAAAAGTGGAGGAACTACCCTTCCGGGCAAGATTGCACGCAAACTATATCCTGATATAATAAAGGTTATTTCTAAGGACTATAAAATAATAATGGTCACTGGAACCAATGGTAAGACCACCACTACAAAGATAATAGGTGAAATTCTAAAAGTAAACGGTCAGGAGTATATTACAAACAAATCCGGTGCTAACCTCTTTGGTGGAATTGTTACAACCTTTATTGATTCGGTTGACTTATCCGGTAGAGCCAAAGCTCCTATAGCCCTCATTGAAGTAGATGAGGCCGCTTTTAATGTTGTATGCGACTATATCGAGCCTGATGTGCTCGTGGTTACAAACTTCTTTAGAGATCAATTAGACCGTTTTGGTGAATTATACTCGACGTTAAATAGTGTAAAATCTGGAATTAGCAAATCCAGTAAAACAAAGCTTATTCTAAACGCTGACGATTCCCTTTGTGCATCCTTAGGCAAGGATACCGACAAGGAAGTTACTTACTATGGATTTGCCAACGAGGCCTATAAAGCTAAAGAGAAATTTGTCAACACCGATGCTATGTTCTGCATCTTCTGTAAGACCAGATATGACTATGAAAATCATGTATACGGTCATCTTGGGAACTTTCAATGTAGTTCCTGCGGTTACCATCGCCCACAAACGAGTGTAACTTGCGAAAAAGTAGTTGAACTTAACACTTCCTATTCAAATGTGTTATTTTCTATTGATTCTAAAATAGGTGAAGGTGATAACAAAGTAATACAAGCCAAAATCAACCTTCCCGGTTTATATAACATATACAATGCTCTAGCCGCAGCCGCTTGTGGAACTGTTTTAGAGCTACCCTCCGAAAATCTTGTTAATGCTTTAGAGAACTTTGAATGCGGCTTTGGCAGGATGGAGACAATTACCACCCACAGAAAAAACATAAAAGTTATTTTGGTCAAAAACCCCACAGGCTTTAACCAAGTTTTAAACTTTCTTATGACGGAAGAAAAAAATATGCAAATCGCTTTTCTCATAAATGACAAACTTGCAGACGGAACGGATATCTCCTGGTTATGGGATGTTGATTTTGAAGTACTTGAAGAGGCACAAGAACTAATTGACAACTTCTATGTATCGGGGATAAGAGCTGAAGATATGGCTGTAAGGCTAAAATATGCCGGAATATTCAGCAGTAAAATACAAATTGTTAAAAACTATGAAGAGCTCCTTGCCAAAGGGCTTTCCAACACAAAAGAAGGACACAGTTTTTATATACTTCCCACATACACAGCCATGCTTGAAATGAGGAAACTGCTCAAGAAAAAATTTGGATTAAAGGAGTTTTGGAAATAGTATGTATGAGTTAAATATATGTCACCTTTACCCTGATTTATTGAATTTGTATGGAGACAGAGGAAATGTTATAGCAATTGCAAAACGTTCACAATGGAGAGGTGTCCAGACAACCATATCTAATATTAGCATGGAAGATAAATTTGATGCACAGAACTATGATATTATCTTTCTTGGCGGTGGTCAGGACTACGAACAGGAAATAATACAAGATGATGTATTAAATCAAAAGGGAAATGAAATTAAAAACGCCATACAAAACGATAAGGTATTCCTTGCCATCTGCGGTGGTTATCAGCTGTTGGGCAACTATTATAAAACTTGGGACGGAAAAGAGATTGAATTTCTAAAGGCTCTTGATTTTTGGACAGTTGGGGGCAAAGAAAGAATGATCGGAAATTTTTGCTTTGAGTGTGATTTTCTCAAAACCGAGAACTATGACGGAAGAATTGTTGGTTTTGAGAATCATTCAGGCAAGACATACCTTGGTCCTACTGTCTCACCTCTTGGAAAGCTTGTAAAAGGTTATGGAAATAATGGAGAAGACGGCTTTGAAGGTGCCACTTATAAAAATGTAATTTGCTCCTATTCCCATGGGAGTTTGCTACCTAAGAACCCCGTCCTGACTGACCATTTAATAACCCTTGCACTTAAGCAAAAATACAAAGATTTTGTATCACTTCAGAAACTAAACGATGAATTTGAAGAACTAGCTCACAAAACAATGATTCAAAGAATAGTAGGCTAATTTGAGAAATATAAAATCTAGGGCATCGAGCCCTTTTGTTTTTGCCTATTTCGTTTCGTCCAAAAGAAGCATAATACCAAAAACTCCGGGCCTAGTAAAATGTACCCTTTGTAAAGGACAATTTATAGGACACCGGAGTTTTTTATACTTATGTAAGACTATTCTTATGTAAGACTATTCTTCATAATCCGCAGAGATTTTGTTAAAATGCTTTCCAATGATCACTATATCTTCCATGTTTATAGCACCATCTTTATTTATGTCGCTACTGTCAATATAGTTCTCATCACCTTTTACAGTATTGAAGGATTTGCATATATACATTATATCAACCATGTTTATAGCATTATCCTGTTGTCCGTCTATTACAATATCTCCAGCCCACATCATTATTGGTGTGCTTTCAGTTGATATCTCAGTATCTCCTTCAACCACAACATCTTTTATTTCTCTTGCAAGGTAATTTTCCTTTGTAATCTTCAAGGTGTATCCTTCTTCACTTGCAGGTACTCCTGTTATTACAAAATGTCCATTATCCGATTCAGCTTTCAAACCTGTACCCACTACTTCTATTACAAAACATGATTCTATCTCAGGCATCTTATCTTCAGAATATGTAAAGTCAGATTTTAGGTAACCGGATATAGTGAATTTATCACTGTCATCTACAAGCTTTAAGAGCCCGAAAGCTTCGGTATTCTTATAGCCTACTCCCGTTGCATCATTCCAATTTGACATTCCATCTCTCACTCCATCGGCATTTGAATCATCATTTATCTGTACATCAAAGCCCATGATGTGTCCAGCTTTTCCTTCGATTGTGTTAAACGGAATTGCAGCTTCTAGTAGGTATCCGCTAACTTGATCCTGTGCATATACTACTTTAGTTACTGAAACAAATTTATCCTCGACACAGTTTGCACTAAAGGATGGTACATTATTGTAATTAACTCTGTACTGTGCGTCATCGTCTTCATACTCAGCTGTTCTGCCATTATTCTCATCCACGAATAGCTCTACTGAATCTTGCTCCCATGGATTTTCGCTTGCATCGCAAAGGTCAGTATCGTTGACTTCTGCTAAAACATATAGGTAATCTTCATCCCACATTGTCTTAACAGTAGCTTTAGCAGGCTCTACACCAGCTGTAATAATATCGGTAGAAATTTCGTTTGCATCTGCCCAAGCTTCATCAATATCACCGTCAATAGTCGGAGTACCTCTTTTTGCCTCAGTATACTTCGGATTTACAAGGGTTAAAGCTCCATATCCAGACGTATTACTGTCCTGTGTATTTTTGATATCGTTCCAGCTTACAAGCACAGCCTTATCATCTTCACCGTAAGTCAACCTTACATCGAATCCTATCTTACTTGAAGGACCGCTTATAAAAGGCATACAAACTTCAAATTCATATCCCCCGTCTACCTCGTTTGAAATTACTGTTGCATCTCCTATGGTCTCACCTGAAGTTGTAAAGCTATAGTAAGCATCTTCTACTTCATTTCTTTCGTTCTTACTATTATCTTCATCAATATAAAATTCAATCTTTGATGGTTCTCCATCCACTTTCACTAAAGCATATAGATTTTTGTCATCCCATAAGGTTTTTATGCTTGCTTTTGACTCTCCGCTCAGGTCAATAACCTCTATGCTTTTTGTTATATCCCATACGGAATCTATTTTTCCGTCAACAACTGGTGTACCTTTAAAGGACATAGCACCATTTACAAATACAGGGAGCTTTGAAGCATCCACAAGTGCCCAGTATGCGTATTTTGCTTTTCCATTCTTATCGAATAGTAATGGAGCATCTGTTCTATTTACATTATCATAGTAATTTAGCCAAGTCATATCATCCTTTAGTCCCCAGAAAGTCACACCCTTTAATAGGTCAGGATACTCTGCATCAAGTTCTTTTAGCATATCCATAAGTTCTTTGTATTTATATGCCTGTCTTATCAACTGCTCTTCGGTTATTGGTGCATCCGGTGCATTCAAACCGCTATATACCGACATATCCAATTCTGTAAGTTCCACTTCAAGACCTAAGTCAAGGTAACCTTTTAAAGTTTCCCTAACCCCTTCCACAGAACCATAATCGATACCAATATGACCTTGATGACCTACACCGTCAATATGAGTTTTTTCCTTTAATTCTTTAACAAGATTAAGTATTCCCTCTCTCTTTTGAGGATTTTCTTCGTTGTTATAATCGTTGTAATATAGTTTTACTTTACCCTCAAGACCTTCCTCAACAATAGCCTCATAAGCATAGTCAAAAGCCTTGATAACATAGTCATCACCTATGATTTGTTTCCATTTTGAGTTTCTAAGTCCAAAGGGCTGAACATCTCCTACTGCTTCATTTACAACATCCCAAACTTCAACTTTATCACCATAGTATTTAATCAAAGTCTGAATGTGAGTCTTCATTCTCTCTAAAAGCACTTCTCTCGATACATCATTGCCCTCATCGTCAATAAATATCCAGCTTGGTACAGCCTGGTGCCATAAAAGAGTATGACCTCTTAAACGCATATCATTTTCCTGTGCAAATTCTACATAGCGAGTGCCCTTTGCATAATTAAAATTGCCTTCTGTAGGCTGCATTGAGTCAACCTTCATGTCGTTTTCAGCTGTAATACTGTTAAAGTGCTTCTTAATAAGCTCGGATTGAAGTTCATTATCAAAGGATGAAGACGGAACTGCAACCCCTATAGGGAAATAATCCGCATAAACATCTTTTAATGAAGGAATGTCAATCTCAATACCTTCTTCAACAACAGGAACAGTTATAAGTACATTATCAATACCTATATCCGTTGTTGGATGTGCTGATTCAACATATATAAATAATTGCTCTAACTCTCCGGTATAACTAATTATATGAGACCCTTTCAATTCACGCCATGAACGGCTAGGAACCAAACTGTCTACAGCTATTGTGCTATATGTAGGATCCCCATCGGCATCAGTACATATGGATATTCTCATCTCCTGATCTTTTCCTGACATCTGATAAACCCACAAAGATATATCCACTTGTTGACCTTTTTTCACCTTATTCATAAGATCAAATTTTGCACCTTGCCAAGTATCTGCCCTGCCGGTAACAAGAAGACTTTTAATTCCGTCACTAGCAGAAGCTTCATTGATTGAAAGTTTTGCATCTTCCCCTGTACCTTGTGCTGTCCAGCCAGCAAACTTTGAATCTTCAAAACTAGTTTCACATAGTTTCGCATCATCTTCAGCAGTTCTAATCTTGCCTGCCACAACTACATCATCCACATAAAAATCAAAACCTATTTCAGGTGATTCTATATAAATAGTAAGTGCGGAAGGTTCGCCAGTATATTCATAGGTATATAATCCTTCTAACCTTGTCCACTCTCCACTTGGTACTTCTAGATTCTCAGCAACTGTTTTATAGAACATACCATCATAAGGATCTTCACTTGAATCGTCACGACTATAAGCTGTCATCCTGAAGGTTTGAGGCTCACCGCTTTCCTGGTACACCCATGCTGACGCATAGTAAGTATTTTCTTTAATCAGTTTGCCCATCAAATCTGCTACAGGTCCTTCCCAAGCATTACTTCTTCCTTCAACCTTCAAACTGAAATCTCCACTATAAGCAAATTCTTCGCTTACATTAAGTGTTGAACCATTACCGGTCCATCCTTTTGTACTTTCATCTTCAAAATCGCTGTTTACAACGGAAGGTCCTGCAATAACTATATCATCCACATAAAAATCAAATCCAATTTCTCCTGCTTCAACATATACAACCATAGTTTTAGCTGTTCCCTCATAATCATAGGTATACAACCCCTCAAGTCTTGTCCAAACTCCGCTTGGAACTTCGAGATTTTGGTCTATAGTAGTATAAAATTTTCCATCATAGAGGTCTTCGCTTGAATCATCACAACTATAAGCTGTCAATCTGAAAATTTGAGGTTCGTCAGTATCCTGATAAACCCAAGCTGAACAGTAATAGGTTTCACCCTTTTGCAATTTACCCATAAGGTCAATTTGAGGACCTTCCCATTCATAAGTCCTGTTTGATACTTTTAAGCTTTTAGTTCCTTCATGTGCAACCTCTGAAACAACTGAATTACTTTCTGTGTACTTTGTACCTACACCTAAAAGTGTCCCGTCTTCAAATCCCTTTGCAAACGGAAATATGCTTGCCTCTTCTTCAGTTGTAAAAGCTGCTACATTCCCAATAAGCAGTGCCGAAGCCAAGAATGCCAACACTGTCACTAGTGATATAAAACCCCTAGCCTTCATTATAGTTCCCCCTTATTTATATAATTTTATACTAATATCCTATTAAGCCTATTAAATATAAACTTAATAGAATACTTGGTAACGCTGTTAACAACAAGAATACCAAATAAAGAATTACAAAAAAACATATCTTCCATTCAACTTCATATGGCTCTTATAATCATTCATTATGGAATTTTGCAGATTATCAATATTTTTAATGCCTTATTTCGACAGATCCAGCTAAATTGAATACTATGTAGAAATGATATATCTAAATATTTCATATGTAAAAAGATTCTTACTTAAATATTATATCTAAACTGAGGATTTATCAAGTACAAGAAATAAAAACAACCATAATTTCCTTAACATGAACAAAAGGACATTTAAAACGATTATAGGTGCAATTCCCTGAAGGTGGAGATAAAGACTCCACCTTCAGATATAGAATAGCTATTTTGTAAATGTTTTGTTTTATTGTAAATACGGACAAGTTATCTGGTAAAGTAAATTAAACAATAAATCTTTAGCAAAAAATGAGTTGATAAGCGGAATATTATAAAAATATAGTGTTTTTTAGCAATCTTTAGGATAAAGATGAGAAAGCTTGAGATATTCACCATTTTAAAGACATAATTTACTAAAATCAGTTCAAATTGACCGCTTTGTAGGTTGAATTATATATATATGATCAAGTTCCCTAGGTAAAGATGTACATTGTTTTACTAATTAATTAGTAATTTAGTTAAAAAGTAGCTTATATTAGGAGGTCAAATTAAATGAAGAAGAAATTAGTGGTTTTATTTACAGGCTTATGCCTTTTGGGAACTATGACAGCATGCTCTCAGAAAGGGAAAGAATATACAAATACAATTTATTGCAAAGTATACACTGCTAAAATTAAAAAACTATTTTTTTCAAACGATGAATATAAGAATAATGATCAATTTACATTTTTTTCGTCATCTCATTCATCTTATGATTTTGAGCAAGGTGCCATAGACATTTTAGAGGATCATGATTATCTTGTTTTTTTACATAAAGCTATAGATAATGAAGATTTCACATTTTCAGACATTGGATCATTTTCAATTAGCGATCCTATAAATAATATAATACTAAAGAACAAAAATAAATATGTGTTTTCAGAAATATACACATCATTTAGCAGCGCTGAAGGTGAGTTAATAAAAATTAATCAATTTGAAACAAAACATTTAAAGACAAAAGAAGAAAAAGAATTTTTAAAAGAATTTGAAAAAGCGTTAAAATCTTATGGCAAAAATGACAGGAAGGAGCCTTAAAAACAATAAAAAAAGTATTATTTCTCTAATCATATGTTCTATGTTAATTATTACTAGTACAAGTTTGGCTTTTGCAGAAAGCATAACTTATTTTAATCAAAATTCTTCAACAGGTTGGAAGATGAATGAATCTTATTTACACGCTGGAACAACATCATTTACATATAAATATATTAATTCAGATATAAAAGACAGATATCAAGGAGTTTTTAACAATGGCAAAAATATGTGGGCGGGGTTAGCTGCGTTTGTCAACAAAAATTTGACCCCTTCGCTAATTAATTTTTGACCCCTTTGTGCTAATGAAAATTTGACCCCCCTGACTACATATTATGGGTAAAATTCTCATAAAGGTTTTAATCCCGC
>JAAYPF010000202.1 GCA_012519925.1 Clostridiaceae bacterium | reverse complement strand
TTAGTATTGCCATCATAGCTTTTTTCACTCTTTTACCAGAAGTGCTTAAAATAATCCTGTGTTCCATAGGAGTATTCCCAATGGTTCGGTTGTTTTTAAGGGATACTGGAGTTTCGCACTAATAAAGAACATACGTTTGGAACAATTTGATTTTATGATATAATTTATACAGAGGATAAAATTGTTAGAGAATATTGTTAGTAGAGGATTAAATTCAAAATTAAAAAAAGAATTTGACGATATTTTTCAAAAGGAAGGAACGGTGGGAAATATGGTATAGAACGTGTTATTAAAAAAGAAAAATTAGATGCTAGAATGGAAATAATGAAAAAACTTGATAAAAACGACCGTAAATTACTTGAAGAATCAGTTAAACCTACTAAAAAAGCATTGAAATCAAAAGACAACTCACAACTCTCTACTGCTTTGAATGAGCTTTCTTCAAGCTTTGAAACCATGCTAGCGAAAGTTCCTTCTGATAATACTATGAGTAGTTGAGATAATAAACTCTAGACAGATAAAAGTTATTCTGTAATAATTGAGTTTATCAACTAAAGTTATATTTTAAAAAAATAACTGAAATAATATATAGTTTTTTTGAACTTGCCTAAAAGGTATAAGAAAGGCAGCTGAAAAAATATGTTTGGCTATGTAGTGGTAAATGCTGATAAGTTAACTGATGAAGAAATGCAACATTATAGGTCTTGCTATTGCGGTTTGTGTAAGACATTAGGAAGTCGTCACGGAATGATGAGCCGTATCACACTTACCTATGACATGACCTTCCTAGTTTTGTTTCTTTCTGCTTTATATAAAAAAGATAAAGAAATTAAAACAGAACGATGTATTATTCTTCCATTAAAACCTCATAAATATTGGTGTAATGAAATAACAAACTACGCGGCTGGCATGAATGTTGCCCTTGCTTATTATAAATTTCTTGATGATTGGACGGATGATAAAAACATTCTAGCACTATGTGAAGCAAAACTATTTGAGCAGGAATATATGAAAGTATTAAGGCAGTACCCGAAACAATGCTCTTCAATAACTGAATACCTAAATGAGCTCTCTAAAATAGAAAAATCAGGGGAACTCAATGCCGATATACCTGCTAATTGCTTTGGAAAGTTAATGGGCGAAATATTCATCTTCTCGGAAGATGAATACTCAGAAAAATTGCGGTCATTTGGAAGATCACTTGGTAAGTTTATTTATATAATGGATGCCTGCCTTGATTTAAAAAAGGACATAAAACGCGAGCGTTATAATCCCTTGATTATGTCATCATCGGAAAATTTTGATTCTATTTTAAATATGCTTATGTCCGATTGCATTGAAAACTATAAACAATTGCCGTTGCATCAAGATAATAAACTAATTGAGAATATCCTTTATTCAGGAGTTTGGACAAAATACGAGGCAGAAAAAAGAAAAAGAAAGGAGGCACACAGTGAATGATATCCGATCCATACAAAGTGCTCGGTGTTTCCCCAACCGATTCAATTGAAGAAATTACAAAAGCATATCGCAAACTTGCGAAAAAATATCATCCCGACGTAAACTTCGGAAATGCAGAAGCTGAAAAAAAGATGAGCGAAATTAATTCCGCTTATGAACAGATAAAGAATGGTAATTCCACTCAAAGCAGTTACAGAGGGTATGCCGGTCAAAGTTCCTACGGGAACCCAAACAGTTCAACTGGAGAGCATGATCCCTTTGGAGGGTTTAACCCCTTTGGCGGATTTGATCCCTTTGGGGGTTTTGATCCCTTCGGTGGCAGTTATCAACAAAGACGCGGTCCTTCTGAATTTGATCCGGTAAAAAGCTACTTGCGTGCAGGATATTATACAGAAGCACTAAATGTTCTGTCCAATATATCCAACAAGAGTGCCGAATGGTACTATTACAGTGCTATTGCAAATTATGGTCTAGACAACAAAGTCACAGCCCTCAATCACGCAAGAACAGCAGTACAAATGGAGCCCAACAATTTAGAATATCAACGAGTATTAAACCAGATACAGAGCGGAGGACGAGTGTATCAACAGTATAGGCAAAGCTATGGTGTGCCTATATTTAACCTAAACAACCTCTGTTTAGGCCTGTGTTTTGCAAGAATGTGCTGTGGTCCATTCTGTGGATGTTAATGTTAATAGGAGGAGTGATTTTTATGAGAAATATTAGAGAAAAGTTGGCACGTTTTATGTATGGCAGATATGGTATGGATGAGCTTTCTTATGCCTTATTTGCACTATATTTTGTTCTTTTAGTTGTAAACACGTTTGTAAATTTTAGAATATTTCCTCTATTGATATGGGCTGCCCTTATAATATTAACTTTCAGAACCTTTTCAAGAAACATATACAA
The DNA here is from genome assembly GCA_012519925.1 of Clostridiaceae bacterium. GTDB lineage: Bacteria > Bacillota > Clostridia > Acetivibrionales > Acetivibrionaceae > Acetivibrio. The sequence goes on along the minus strand of JAAYPF010000202.1, from coordinate 2,916 downwards.
AAGACGACTAGAAAACGAAAAGTTTAAAAAAATATGGAAGCCTGTTAAGTCAAAGGGCTCTTTAACCCTTCGCAGAATCAAGGAAATTAAAACCCGCCGTTATAGAAAATGCCCCCATTGCAAATGTGTCCTTCGTTTACCTAGAAAGACAGGAAAACACACCGTTGATTGTCCTCGCTGTAATAAGGAGTTTAAAGTGCGTATTCTGTGCTAGAATATATCCATTCCTATACACAGGATTTTACCTGAAATCACGCCAGGTCAGAGGTGATTAATTTGGACGTAAATTCCATTCCAGATATATTTCAATCAAAATTACGAATTGCTGTGGTATCCTGCCTAAATGACAGGAGAAATAACCTTTAGGGAAGTAAAAGAATTGACTAATTCTACTGACGGAAATTTAAGTGTTCACATATCTAAATTAGAAGAAGCAAGATACCTATCCATTAATAAGAATTTCTTTCCACGAACAAGATATAATTTGACTGAGAAAGGGAAAAAGAGCTTTGTGGATTATGTGAATATCTTAGATAATTTCATAAAACAAAGTTTATAACAAAAAAGACGCATCGAATGTATAAAGCTCAATGCGCCTTTTTACTTTATAAATTAACCTTTAACTCTAAAAATCCACGACCTTACCCATAAACAGAATTGTTCCCGTTTCATTATCTGCTATTACATACATAAAGGGGTTGTCTGCTACAAAAGACTCCGGTATGGAAGGTGTAACTATTGATATTACAGTAGAAGCTGCTGCTTCAGTTCCACTTTCAGTCATTTCGATTACTGCCTTGTGTAAGACATCATCTATATATGAATCCTTCGCAATTCCTGAAAAATCAGCTCCTTCTGAAAATGCCTCCTCCATTCCAAGCTCTGCAAGCTTGCCTTTTAAATTCTCTGGTTTATATTCATTTTTAAAGCGTGGAATACTAACACTAACATTAGATTTTCTTGATAGATTGCTTTTTATCTCATTCCATTTGTCAACATCAAATTCAGCAATAAAGTCGTTTACATTGTTATTTTGAGGTAGAATACAGTACATAGAAATATTTCTAGCACAATAAGGAAGTTCAATCGCTTGAAACTCCTGTGTTTTCGCATAATTGTATCCGCCAATCCTATTCATCATCCACACAACTTTATTCTTACCTTGAATGTTTTTAAAAACACCTTGACTTGTTTGTTCCTCATTAAACTGGTCCGTCCAACTAGCATTAAAATAAATAGCATTCATTAGATACATCTTCACACTTTCATCAATGGGAGGGTTAATTAAGTTGTTTATTTTACCCTTTGTGGCATCGGAAATCCATTTATTCATAGTATCACAGGCATCATTATCTCTAAAATTAAGGAATGAACTTTTTGCATTAAACACTTCTTTATTCTTTTCTAAAAAGCTTTCCTTTACTTCAAAACCTTTCTGTACCCATATTGAATTTGCAACATCGAGTGTAAGCTGTGGATATAGCCTTTTGAAGTAGCTCAAATGTTCAACATAGCTTTGGTTTATTTCTTCAGTGCTTATTCCAGTATAATTAAGTGTTTTTGCCATAGCTTCTTTGGTAGTTGTTTCCGCACCTTGATATGGCATTGAAAGTGCCATAGATATGCTAAACGGCGAAAAGAATATATTTGTATCTGCATCCTCTTCACTTAGTTTTTTAAAAAGATTAGCAGCAAACTGAGTATTTGCGTTTACAAATTCCTTATTAACTGCTGCACTGTAAGGAATAAATGTCGGAGTAGGTCTTGGTGTTGGTGTGCTTGTATCTACATCATCCGAATCCTCTGCTAAGTCTTTAACAAAATGTATAATTGCATTAGGTTCGGTAAAACCATCAAAATATATTTCCAAGTACTTTGTCTCATCTGTACCAGTATCAATTGGAATTATGTAAAATCCTCGTCTTGGATTATCGTCAATAATACTACCCATTCCAATACCTATTTCTCTCCAAAAGTAATCAAAATCTATTGCTTCATAGTCTACACCGTTTATTGCATTTCCTCCTAACCTAAAGTTAGTCTTAGCCCATCCGTCTGCATATATTGGACCATTTGAAACAGTTCTTGCTGATACCGAAATTTTAGATTCTGGTGACTTATTAACAAAAATTTCAACTCCAGGGTTTTTACCCACATCAATGTTATTAACATAATAGTAATCAACCAAGCCGTGACCTGAACTAGGTGTTGGTGTTAGACTTGGTGTAGGTGTTGGCGTACTTGTATCTTCATCATCCGATTCCTTCGGGAAACCATTTATCATGCCAAGCAAATACTTTCTTAGATATGCAAAATCAATAGAATCAACTTCTCCGTTTCCATCTACATCAGCACAATAAAAACCTGACTCCACAGGAAATCTATTAATTTGACCCACTAAATATTTTCGAATATACATAAAATCAATAGAGTCAACTTCTCCGTTTCCATCTACATCACCAATTATAGCATCTGTATTTCCCTCGACATGTATGTATGCATACACGTTAAAGCATCCAAAAAGCATAACCAAAACAATTATGCAAGCCAAGAACTTTTTCATAAATATTCCCCCTTATATTAGTTTCTATTTTAATTTTAAACTCAAGAAAATTCGCTTCGCTAAAGAATTATCTTGTTAGCTAGGAAACCCTATGGTTCCTTTCGAAGGATGCTTCGCATCTTAGGTTGAATAGGCAAGCAGTGTAGTGTAGCGAAACGACTAGCTTGAGCACCCACCTTAAACCGGGAAAGGGAAATCCCCTTTCCAAACCCCAGTATAAAAATTTAGTTACTGCTCAGCAGTTGACAAGTTAATATAAAACTATTGGTAACATTTTATCAATGAAAAGTCCCCTATTCAACCACTATAATAGTATCAAAGGTTGAATGGTGGTGTATCAAATGGATGAAGAT
>JAAYPF010000201.1 GCA_012519925.1 Clostridiaceae bacterium | reverse complement strand
TGGATATCTTTTTGTTACAAAAGGCCAGTACCCTGTTGTAAAGCTTGATAACAGGGCTTACGATGTCTTACAAGGTAAGGAAAAGGTGTTTTTGAAAATAACAGAGCTTCAGATGCCTATAACTAATAAAAAAGATAGAACAGAGGCTACTAATAAAACTGAAGGATATGAAACGGATCTTCAAATAGATAAAAATCTAAAATCGAAAGGCATACTGAAAAGACAAAAGGAAGATAAAGATGAAGATTTCGATAAAATACTTTTTGAGAGATTAAGAAATCTTCGTAAAGTAATGGCTGAAAAACAAAATTTACCCCCATACATTATTTTTCACGACAGTACCCTTAAAGAAATGTGCAGACATCTTCCTAAAGACAGGGAAGGGATGCTTAACATCAGCGGCATTGGAGAAACAAAGTTTGATATGTATGGAGAGATTTTTATTGAGGAAATACAAAAATATATAGATGAAAACAACATAAAAAGTACAACCGATATAAATACAGAGAATCAAAAAAACACTAAGAAAATTAGTTTTAGTGGTATTTTAGTCCGAGATAACCAGTGGAGTATACCAAAGGTTTTGATTAATGGTGTTGAGTACTCATGGAATGAATTTGGAGAGAAACTACTTGAGTGGGACGGTTTAAAGTTTCACATTGAGATATCCGACGAGGAATAAACTTTTTAAGAAATTTACGCCAATTCCCAAAGATAACTCCTTAATAGACATTTCAAAAATTGATTTGATGGCATTTTTAGCGTCTCGTGAAGACGCGGCGAAAATTATCAAGCATTCGGCTTACAGATTCTATGCGAAGGTCACGTAACCAAATTCCCCCCAGAAACTTTGGTTATACTAACTAAAACATAAAAAACATAATTGTATTTTGTTCATAAATATACTATATTAGTAATTAAGAAGTTATATGCGATTCAGAACAACAACAGATCAATCGCTATTTCAAACAACAGATTTATTTTTGCACTGCAAAACAACTCTTCTATTTGGAAGTTTTTAAGCTTTCATAATGGTAAATATTTATGAAGACCGTAGTAATCAAATAATTGCAAAGGGATGAGAAAATGAACAATAATCTTAGACGTTTTATAAGGGCTATTCTCAGCAAACCTAATATAATTATCGCGATAGGTACTATAGCACTAGCAGTTGTTTTTAATAAAATTTCTGTTCTAATACTAATATTAGGCGGAATACTATTTCTCATATCATCCTTAATAGGTCTACTTTCAAAAAAGTATTCCGACGAGTCAGAAAGCAGTAGCCTAAAGGAGCTTTACAAAGTAAGGGATAAACTTACACCCGTAATAAAGAACATAAGTCAGATTCTCACAAATCTAAAGAAAAGATCAAAAGACAATAGCAAATTCATGATAATATCAAGATTTATGGAAGAAATTCTAGACTTTGAGGCAATAATACCCGGCATTGTTGCAAACTATAGAAAGAGTTCAGAGTTTTTAAGAGGCAAAGAGGGCAGAATAAAGTCGGAGATAAGCTCATTACAGAATAAATTAAGAAGTGTTTCGGGGGATAATGCTAAAGAAACATACCAGAAAGCCCTTGAGGAGAAGCAGCGTACTTTAGAAGAAATGACTGGTATAAAAAGCAATTTGGATGAATGTGAATCCAAGCTACATTTTATTTTGAGTTCACTGCAGCGGATAGAGGCTATTATTGAAGCATCAGAATTGAAAGAACAGATGAGCGATGAAGAGATTAGAGATCTAAACCAGAATGTAGAAGCGTTCTCGGAGAGCATAAGAGATATCTCTAAGTTGATGGATTTGAGATAAGTTTACGTAGTCATTGTACTAAGCTGTTTTACTCATAGAAGATTTATTAAACACTTTCAAAGCGTTCTCTTATTGCATACCACAATATAGCCAAAGAATTCAGAACACTAGCATTTAGAGAATCAAATTATTACTAATTCAAACTTCTAAATACTTAAATTCTGAATTCTTCATCTAAGAATTGCTATGATTTGCTTACTATATTGAGTTACCATTCCTTTGAATAAGGCTTTTTAGGTATAACAAAACAGCAAATAATATATGCCACCAATGTTGTTCCGAAGGATGCAAAAGCAAGCAATACACAAATAATCCTTATAAGTGTGGAGTCAATACCGAAATATTCGCCTATTCCCCCACACACACCTTCAATTTTTTTATCACTATCGGACAGATATAGCTTTTTCATTATATAAACACCTCTTGCTAACTTTATTTATATTATTATACGATGTTGTATGAAAAGTGTCTGATTAAAATTATTAATTGCAATTAATACTGCTTGAAAAGTGAAGAAATTTAACTGTTGTTATTAGTAATAGACGGTAAACAATATTGACAAAATAAGCATATTGCTATATATTTACACTATAATTTCCGAAGCAAAGGAGATGTATAATGCTTGAATTATTTAAGTTATCTATAACAGGAATAAATATTATTCCCTCTGTACTCTTAGGGATTATAGTTCTTTATTGGCTCTCGGTTATTATTGGTGCAATTGATATTGATTTGTTCGATTTTGACTTAGATTTAGATTTAGATTTGGATATTCCAGAGGGAGAAGTAATTACCAGTCCCTTCCATGGTTTTCTTGCTTTTTTAAATGTAGGAGAAATACCCTTTATGATAGTGCTCAGCGTTTTTTGCCTCAGTTTGTGGACAATTTCCATGATAATAGCCGTTTTACCAATCGTTTCTGAGGGATTGATAAATGCAATCTTAATTATTCCTAATATAATAGTGAGTTTGTTTATAACCAAAGCTGTTACCCATCCACTGAAAGGATTATTTAAAGGTGTAATGAGAGATGTGGAAAGTGACATAAAAATAGAAGGTCAGCTTTGCACGCTTTTATCTGATATAAAATATGGTCGTTTAGGCCAGGCTGAAATAGAAAGGCTAGGATCGTCAATTTTGATAAATGTAAAGGTTCAAGAGCAAGGGGAAACTCTACTGAAAGGAGACAAGGCAATTGTTTTGAAAAAGGTGGAGGATAGGAGTTATTACATTATAAAAAAATTTGAAGGAGTGAGGTAGCAATATGTCGGAAGTGGTACAAATTATAGTAATTTCAATAGTTGCTTGTATAATCATTGCGGTGGGTATACTTGCTTTATTTTCACGGTTCTACCGCAAGGTGGATCAGGGGAAGGTTATAGTACGAAACGGTGTGGGTGGCCCAGTAGTAGCCTTTGGGGGAATACTGATTGTACCTATACTACATCACGTTGAGGTTATGGATATCTCAGTAAAAAGAGTTGAAATTGCAAGAGAAGGTAAAGATGGTCTTATATGTAAAGATAATTTAAGAGCAGATATCCGAGTTGCGTTTTTCGTTCGCGTAAATCAGACCAAAGAAGATGTTCTGAAAGTTGCCCAGTTGTTAGGTTGTGCTAAGGCATCAGATCCAGCAACTTTAATGGATTTCTTCGATGCTAAATTCTCCGAGGCATTAAAGACTGTAGGTAAGAAGTTTGATTTTGTACAGCTCTATACCGAAAGAGAGAAGTTTAAAGACGAAATCCTTCAAATAATAGGTACAGACCTAAATGGATATGCCCTTGATGATGCGGCAATAGACTACCTCGAACAGACCGATGTAAACAAACTCAACAGTGACAATATATTAGATGCGGAAGGTATTAAAAAGATTACAGAGCTGACTGCGAAGCAATTGGTGCTTGCCAATCAGATTGAGAGAGATAAGCAAAAGACTATAAAACAGCAGGATATAACTGCGAGAGAAGCAATTTTAGAGCTTGAAAAACAAAATCAAGAAGCTGAAGCAAAGCAGACTAGGGAAATTGCGATTATTAGATCTAGAGAGCAGGCAGAGGCACAAAAGGTTGCGCAGGAAGAGAGACTCAAAGCTGAAATGGCACGTATTAAAGCAGATGAAGAGATTGCTATTGCAGAGGAAAATAGACAAAGACAGATTATTGTGGCACAGAAATCCAGAGAGAGCACCGATGTTATTGAAACAGAACGTGTTGACAGAAAACGTCTTCTTGAAAAGACAGAAAAGGAAAAGCTAGTAGAGCTTGCTGAAATAGAAAAGCTTAAATCAGTAGAAGAAGAAAAGAAGAATATTCAGACTGTTATTAGGGAAAGAGTAGCAGTTGAAAAAGATGTTGTTATTGAAGAAGAAAAGATTAAAGATACTCGAGCAATTGCTGAAGCTGAACGTATTAAAGCGGTAGCACTTAAGAAGGCAGAAGAAGAAGCTGAAATGAAGCTGATAGTGGAAGTTAGAACTGCTGAAGCAGCAAAACAAGCAGCAGAAAGAGTAGCAGAGCAGAAGATAATTGAGGCAGAGGCAAAGCTCAAAGCTTCAGAAAAAGAGGCAGAGGCAATTAAGACTCTTGTTGATGCAGAAGTTCTGCAGGAAGCTACAAAGGGTATTGCAGAGGCTAGGGTTATTGAAGCAAAGGCAGCAGCTATAGAGAAAGAAGGATCTTCTAAGGCCAGTGTTATGCAAATAACAGCAGAGGCAGAAGCAAAGGCAATAGAAATGAAGGCTTTAGCTGAAGCTAAGGGTGAGGAAGCCAAAGTTAATGTCCAAGAAAAGGCAGGAACAGTAGAAGCTGATATTATGACTAAGAAATACCGTGCAGAAGCGGAAGGTATTGCTGAAAAGGCAAACAGTATGAAAGCTCTTGATGAAGCAGGAAGATCACATGAAGAATTCAAGCTTCGACTTGAAAAAGAAAAGGAAATTGAGCTTGCAAATATCAATATTCAAAAAGAAATTGCAGAGTCTCAGGCTTCAGTTATCAGAGAAGCACTTAAAGCTGCCAAGATTGATATCGTTGGTGGTGAGACTATGTTCTTTGATAAGATTATTGGCTCAATTTCTCAGGGTAAATCCTTCGACCGTATGATAGGTAGTAGTGAAGTGCTGAAAGATATAAAGGATACATTCATAGTGGGAGATCCTGAATACTTTAGAACACAATTGCAAAACTTGACTTCGAGATTTAATATGACCTCGGAAGACTTAAAGAATTTGACTATATCTGGTGCAATAAGCAAAATGATGCGTCAGGCGGATTCAAAAGATATTCCGATACTCTCTAAGCTTTTAGAAACCGTAGAAAAGGCTGGTTTTGCAGGTGAATCCGCTTCGTTAATTGACAAAGAATTATAATAAGAGCTATAGGACATAAGGTCCTAACCTTTTTACCGCTTTCACTCTGTTTGAAAGAAGTGGAATAAATATCGGGGGCTAAAAGCCCCCTAGTACTTTATAAGATGAGGTGTAAGGAACTGTGGATGAAGTCAAAAAAGTCGAGCAAACAGAACAAACTGTTCAAAAACCTGAGAGTTTAGAAAACGGTACCTACGAAGTAATAAAAAATCGATTACTCAAACATGGTAATGACCTTGATGAGCGTCTTAAAAAGCTGAATGATGCCAGAAAGCAAGTTTTTGGCTCGATAGATACTACGATTATTGGAAGTGAAAGACTTATCACAGACAATAACTGTGTCCCACGAGATATGGTTCCCGTGGGAACTTCCTTTATTTTTGGCTATAATGTTTATATGGGTCTAAAGGCTAAAGTTGAGCTTGAGGACGTTTTTGCCATGTATGAATATAAGGAGCATACTTTTCAAAAGATTGACTTAGTTGGGCTAAAACACCCGCAATTTATAGCGGATTTTAATGAACTGTATACCTACTATAAAAACACTTTTTTCGCTAAGTTTACATTGATTGAACCACACCTTTATATGATATTTCAAACAGGTAAGAGTGCACATGATATAAAGGCGTTCAAATGGCTAATTGAAGAGGGAAAAATTACATATATCGATAATAGAAGTGACCATGAAGTAAGATTTCAAAGTAAAAACGAGTTTGATTGGGTCAGGACAAGACGAGAAGACCATAGGGATGGTTTGTTCCCTCATGTGTCGATACAGGACAGAGTTTTTGTTGAGACAGTAGATGGAGACCTCACTATCAAGGTGGAAGACAATACCGATACCGGAAAGGGGATTTATTCCGAGCCAGTAGAGGATAAGGATCAGACACTTGATGATGCGGAGATTTATTATACTATTCTTGGAAATATTGTACTGTTAAAAATTCGTCCGTATAAGGAAAAGGAATTTAGATACTTCATTTTTAATGATAAACTTAAAAGCGTTGTTCGTATCGACGACATTAAGGAAGCTTGCATGCTGCTTCCCGATGATCAAGGGCTTATTTTTCCAAAAGGATATTATTTGAAGAGCGGAGACTATAAACTGTTTGATGTCCCGGTGGACCAATGTATCTTCGAGCAAAAAGATGAAGCTCCAAACGGTGAAGACTATCAATATTTCTTTTATAATATTGACAGTGGTTCCTATCTCGTGTATTCCTATAATGTGATTGAGCAAACCGTAGAAACCCCTATAGTGTGCAGTGGGTTTGCCCATTTTGACAATGGGGAAATGATAGTTTTTAATGCTGGAGAGGAGCCTAGAAAGAACCACATGGTTCAAATATGGCAAACTCCGTTTTTTGGGAAAAATTATGTGTTAGAGACAAAAGAGAATAATTCGTTTCTTTACAAAATAGGGAATAAAGACATTGTAAACTGCATGGCAGATTGTAAGCTTTTATGCAACCTAATCCAAAAGGGAGAGGGCTATGCTGATATCTATGTAGATATTTTAAAGGAAGCTAGTCAGATTGTGGATTCTTATTTTTGGATTTCTGATGAAGAAGCATATGATATAAAAAGTGTACTTATAAATATAAAAGAAGCTTCCTCATCTGCAGTTGCCGAATTTGAAAAGGTCACAAAGATAAGGAATGCTACAGCTTCAAAAATAAATGAAGTGGATGAAAAGACTCAAAAGCTTCTCAGAGAGATTGAGTATGGGAATTTTGACAGTATTGCCGATTATGTATCGGTTTTGGCAAATGTGAGAAATATCCGAGGCGAAATTGTTTCCCTAAAGGATTTAAGATATACCAACCTTTCTTTAGTTGAGTCTCTAGAAGCAAAAGTAAAGGAAAAAAATGAACTGTTTTCACAGAAATGTGTGGATTTTCTCTTGGATCCGGAGGGTTTGAAACCATACACAGAACGAGTGAATCAACATCAGCAGCAAATTGATAAGGTGGAAAAGACCTCTACAGGTAAAGAGCTTTCCGAGGATATGGCTAAAACTTCTTCAGATCTTGAAATGCTTATTGATATTGTGAGTAATTTTAATATAGAAGATCCTACTAAGACAACTGAGATTATTGAAAATATATCTTTGATATACTCTCAATTGAATCAGGCGAAAGCAAAGCTTAAAACACGAATGGGAGATTTGGCCAGTGTTGAAGGTACAGCACAGTTCAATTCCCAGATGAAGCTTTTAGACCAGGCAGTGGTGAATTACCTTGATATAGCCGATACAACTGAAAAGTGTGAAGACTATTTAGGTAAGGTTATGATACAGATTGATGAGCTTGAAGGAAAATTTGCTGATTTTGATGATTATGTTGTAAAGCTTTCCGAAAAGCGCGAAGAGCTCTATAATGCTTTTGAGGCTAGGAAACAGGTGCTTTTAGACAACAGGAGCAAAAAGGTTGCGACCCTTGTTAATGCTTCAGACAGGGTATTGACCGGGATAATAAATAGACTTAAAGGCTTCAAGACAATAAATGAGATAAACGGCTATTTTGCTTCAGATATTATGATTGAGAAGGTAAGGGATACCGTTGACCAACTTGAAGCTCTAGGAGATAATGTCAAGGCAGATGAAATTGAGGGTAGACTCAAGACAATAAAGGAAGATGCGGTACGCCAGCTAAAGGATAAACAGGATCTTTATGTCGATGGAAGAAATGTTATTAAGTTTGGTAATAAATATTTTTCTGTAAATACGCAAAAGCTTGAAATTTCAGTAGTTCAGAAGGATGGAGAGCTGTATTTTCATATTTCAGGGACGGATTTTTGGGACAAAGTTTGCAATGAAAAAGTATCTAGACTTAGGCATGTATGGGAACAGAGCGTGGTGTCCGAGAATAATGATGTATACCGTGCTCAGTATTTGACCTATAAAATTTTTACTGCAGCACTAAACAAGGAGACAGTATCTATAGATGAACTCTATTCTTATTCTGAGGAGCAGCTTCTTGAATTTATTCGAAAGTTTATGGAACCAAGATATCAAGAGGCCTATTCAAAAGGAATACATGATACAGACTGTAGGAGCCTTCTTAGAGCATTAATAAATTTGCACAAGAACATAGATTTGCTGATATTTAATGCAAAAGCAAGAGCGATGGCACAGCTTTTTTGGACACGGTTTAGAGGTCCTGAAGAGGAAAAATTCAAAATAAGACTTAAAGAGATGGCTAAGGTTTCAAAATTCTTTAAGACTGAACCTGATTTAAGTGCATATATTCCTTCTATCAAAACTGCTATGCAAGAAGCCTTTTCAGAGTTGTCTTTTATAGAAAAAGAGCTCATACCACAGGCGGCTTTATATCTTTGCAAGGAGTTGATGAGAGGAGACACTTTCGTTATAAGCCTTGAGGCAGACGAAATTTATAAAGCGTTTATAGCACATCTCAAAGAAAAGAAGGCAATAGAGCAGTTTGACGAGTCTATGAAAAATGTTGAAAATGATTTAGAAGGATTGTTTTACCTTGTCCAGGAGTGGCTAAAAGCCTTTTTAAAGGATTCGGGTAGAACTGAAGTAAACGATGCCTTTTATGAAGCTATAATTATACTGGTTTTAAAAAGTTATAATAGTAAAAATGTTATTCAAACTAGGACTCGGGTAGAGGTTGAAGGGCTCGTAGGTGACCACCCGACCATTGCAGAAGGAAAATTTGTATTTACTTACACAGAATTTTTAGAGAAGATGAGAAAATATGAGTCATCGACAGTAAGGGACTTTGAAGAGTACCAAAACCTGAAGAAGGAGCTTACACAGAATGTGAGAAAGGAACTAAAACTTGATGAATTTAAGTCGGATGTACTTTCATCCTTTGTGAGAAGTAAGCTTATTGATAAGGTCTATCTTCCTATAATCGGTGATAATCTCGCAAAACAAATAGGTGTAGTAGGTGAGGATAAGAGGACTGACTTAATGGGAATGTTACTGCTTATATCTCCTCCAGGTTATGGTAAAACAACACTTATGGAGTATGTTGCAAGCCGTTTGGGCATTACAATGGTTAAAATAAATGGTCCGGCCATAGGTCATGAAGTTGTGTCTCTTGATCCGGCATTAGCAAAAAGTACCGGAGCTAAGGAGGAGCTTAAGAAGCTCAACCTTGCCTTTAAAATGGGTAATAATGTAATGATATATATTGATGATATACAGCATTGTAGCCCCGAATTTTTGCAGAAATTTATTTCCCTGTGTGACGGGCAGAGAAGGATTGAGGGGGTTTATAACGGCGTGGGGCAGACCTATGACCTTAGAGGTAAGAAGGTTGTAGTTGTTATGGCAGGTAATCCTTACACCGAAAGCGGAACTAAGTTCCAAATTCCTGATATGCTTGCAAATAGAGCAGATGTTTATAATTTAGGTGATATGCTAAGAGAAAATGAAGATGCGTTTATGCTTAGCTATATTGAAAACAGCCTTACCTCCAATCCGGTTTTAAATAAGCTTGCCACAAGAAGTCAAAAGGATGTTTACACTCTTATAGAAATTGCTCAAAAAGGTGACAGGGAAGGTTTGGATTTCGAAGGTAATTATACTGCTGAAGAGATAAACGAGTTTGTTGAGGTTATAAAGAAACTATTAAAAGTGCGGGATATAGTGCTGAAAGTAAATTTGGAATATATTCGTTCTGCAGCTCAGGCGGATGAATATAGAAATGAGCCGGCTTTCAAACTTCAAGGTTCCTATAGAAATATGAACAAGATTGCTGAAAAGGTCTTAGCTGTAATGAATGATGAAGAACTTGATGCCCTTATTTCAGGAACATATGAGAACGATGCCCAGACACTTTCAACAGGTTCAGAGGCTAACATGCTCAAATGGAAGGAACTTGTAGGATGCCTTTCTGAGCAGGAAGAAATACGATGGAAAGAAATAAAGACTTTATTTAATAAAAACAAACTCGTAAAAGGTGATGACAAAATTGGGCAGGCTGTGCTTATGCTCAACGAATTTAGTGAAAAGCTTGGAACAATAAGCGAAGTATTATCTAAAGGCATTGAGAATTCTATAAATGAAGCCCAATCCCTTACTAGTTTAGCCAATGCGGTAACTCAGCTAAAAGATGTTCATGGAAAGGGCGTTACCCAATTTTTAGACCGTATAGACCGAGGAAGGTCAAAGAAATAACTTCCTGTTTTTATGTAGAGGTATTTGCTAAAACAAACGATTTAAAGAAGAATTGTATGAGGTCGATATTTACTTTAAAATTCCAAATACAATGAAATTTCTCTAGGTTTTTTGCAATCCGTCCTGTAACTATATAAATACAGGACGGTTGTTTTTTGCTGAGGTTAAAGTGCATAATTATATGTGCTTATAACGTAAAAAGACGATATATATAATAATACTCAAAAATTGGGCAAGTTGGTTCGAAAAGTCTTAAGGCAATTCCAAAAACAACTTTGCAACCACCTAGTGTACACTAAAATTTTTATTTTCACGAATTATTTATTATGGAGGGAGAAGGGTGTTGTTGAAAGGGCGAAATCTTTTAAACTTTAGCAGAAGTAAGTCTGGTGATAAAGCTTCTAATGACGAATTTGTTAATAAACTTAGACTAATAAAAGAAGGCGACAAACTCTTAAGAGAAGAGTTTTTATCCAGATACACTCCTTTCATGTTGAAGATTGCAGCAAATGCTGTGGGAAAATATATTGACGTAAAAAACAGCGATGAATTCAGTATAGTTCTATCAGCGTTCAATGAGGCAATAGACAGTTACGACTTGACAAGAAATTACAATTTCCTTTTGTTTAGCGAACATGTTATAAAAAGACGTTTGATTGATTATATGAGGAAAAATAGGAGAAATAAAGAGCTTCCCTTTTCATATTTTGATGATGAAAGTGAGCTGCTCGAAAGATATTTAAGTCCTGTACAAGATAGAAGCTTTGAGGATGTTGAAATAAGGGAAGAGCTTATTGAATATAAAGAAACCTTAGAAGAATTTGGGATTAATTTTGTAGAGCTTATTCTAAGCGTTCCTAAACATAAGGATTCAAGGGAACTATGCCTTAGAATTGCTACAATTCTTGCAGATGACGAAGAATTGTTTCAATTATTGTGCAAGTATAAAAATATTCCTAGGAATGATCTTAAGAAGAGAGCTGGTGTTCACGGAAGAACAATAGGAAGACATAGGAAATACATTATTGCTGTGTGTTTGATTTTGAGAAGTAACCTAGAAATTTCGAAGAGTTACTTACTAAGCAAAGAAGGTGAAAGTTGTGAATAACTATGGAATTGTGTACGATATTAGAAATGATAAAGCGGTTGTATTAACGCAAAATAGAAGTTTTGTTATGATACAAAAGCGTGAAGATATGTGTTTAGGGCAAAAGATCGCTTTTGACGATAAAGATATCTGCACGCTCAAAAACAATCATTATAAGTATGTCTCCATAGGTGCAGGTATAGCAGCAGTATGTGTTTTATTATTTGTGTTTTTCAGAATGATACCAGCAAATACTGATATATATGCTTATATAGCTGTTGATATAAATCCGAGCATGGAGTTTTGTATTAACAGGGATTACAAAGTACTAAAAGCGGTTGCTTTTAATGATGACGCAGCTAAGCTGATAAACGATATTGATTTGACCTTAAGACCTATTGAGGATGTTGTGATGGAAATTATTAAAGGGTCAAAAAACTATGGATATATCGGAGTGGAAGAAAAGACAGATATATTAATTTCTGCTGCATTAAAGAATGCAAACAATGAAACTAATGCAAGTAATAGTTCTGGCTCTTCGGATATTGATAAATTACTTGATAAAATAGAAAAAGTAATAGAAGACAATAACAGTAATATTGATGGAAAAACAGTAAGATTAACTCTTGAGGAAAGAGAAGCTGCTAGTGAATTTGACATTTCAATGGGTAAATATGATTATTTTCTTAAATTAAAGGAACAGGGAAAAGCTAAATCTATAGATGAAATAGCTACTATGAAGGTATCTGATTTGATAAATTCTATTGCTACTAATGTAGCTACGCCGGCACCTACACTTGTACCTACAAAATCTTATTTACAAAATGATAATATAAAAGCATCCTCTAGCCCAATGCCCGAAACATCGCCTATTGTTACAACTCAACCTAAGGATGGTGAATTGACAAATTCACCTCCAAAACCGACAAAAGGGACTTCTGTGGAAAACACTGTAGAAAATAAAAAAATAATTAAGCTCAAGCATTATAATGAGAAACAGGAGCTTTCAAGTCAAGCTATACGATGGGATTTTGTTCTGGAGAATACAGGAAACGAACTGATAAATTTAAAGAATGTTAAGGTAAGATATTATTTTAAAGAAGATGTGGATAAAACTATTAATTTTTCCGTTTATTATTATAGCTTAGGAGAAGAGAAAACTGATGTTAATGGAAAAGTTTATAATATTGCAAAACTTGATTCTACAAATAGGTATCTTGAAGTAACCTTTGAAAAAGGCAGTATATCTCCTGGAGAGTCTGCTTGGGTATTTGGTGAAATCACAAGGGAGGATTGGACCAAATTTAATCAGCAAGACGATTGGTCGTTTTATCAAGGCAATTTAGCATTTTCCGATTGGAACAAAATGACTGTGTATATTTCTAATGAACTCGTTTGGGGAATCGAGCCTTACTAAATTGCAATACAAATAATTAGGACCTTCATCATAAAAGTACTTCTTGAAAAAGATAGCAGTTAATGCTATTATAATAGTATAAGTACAAATTGTTAGAATAATCTTATTTACATAGTTCTGTGTCGAAGAAGCAAAAAAATAAAAAAATAATTTGAAAAAAAATTTTTTTTGCTTTAATGCCCCCTAAAAAATCAAAACATCATCGAAGTAATATAAGGAATCTAACACTAAAAAATTATATATTTATTTTTATACGATTTATATATACATATATTACTCATTATGATTTGTATTTTTTTGGAGGTGTCACTAGTATTAAATCAAAGTTTTTAAGAATAATTCCTATTGAATAAAAGCTTTGATTATCGATTTAAATTTATAGTGTATTTTGTTTTGTATATTGCTTGTAGTATATCTTTAGAAATTCATTTCACAAACATCTTACCCATTCTTTGTTGTATCTGAAGTGATATCCTATGTGTTCTTATGATATAAGCACAAATAATATTGTGTTTTAATTAAGTTAACATGTTAACTTAATTTATAGCTTTATTTTATAGAAAGTTATTATATATCCTAGGAGGTGAAGAAAGACTATAGATTTTAATAAGTTTTCATTTTGATTGGCTTAATAGGTATGTCAGAAAGCAAAAGACCTTTTAGGTCAATTTATCCTATAACACTTTTGTAGATTATAATACGGAGGTTTTAGGATGTAACAATTTTGTTTTTAATTTCTGAAGGGAGGATATTTAGAACATGAAAAAAACGGCAATGTTTTTATTGGCTTTTTCATTATTAACGGCATCAGTTGTACCAGCAGCAAATGTAGGTGCAGCAAATGAGACTTTTAAAGACAGATTTAATGAAATGTACGACATAATTAATGATCCTGCAGTAGGATACTATGACTCAGAGGGTATTCCTTACCACTCAATTGAGACTCTATGCGTTGAGGCTCCTGACTATGGTCATGAATCAACTTCTGAAGCTGCAAGTTACTATGCTTGGTTAGAAGCTGTTAACGGTAAGATTAACGGAGATTGGTCAGGCTTGGATAGAGCTTGGCAGTGTGTAGAAGATTTCTTCATTCCATCTGAATCAATACAAAAAGGTTTGGACAGATATAATCCATCATCCCCAGCAGGTTATGCGAATGAGTTCCCTCTTCCTGACAATTATCCTGCAGAAATTCAATCAAACGTAACAGTTGGGCAAGACCCTCTCCACCAAGAACTTTATTCTGCGTATAATACATATGCAATGTATGGTATGCACTGGTTGGTAGACGTTGATAACTGGTATGGTTATGGAACAGGTGATAAGTGTACATTTATCAATACTTATCAAAGAGGTGAACAGGAATCAGTTTTCGAAACTGTTCCACATCCATCATTAGAAGAATTTAAATATGGTGGAAGACAAGGGTTTGCTGATTTATTTACTGCAGGGGAGACTCAAAAGAAATGGGCCTTCACTATTGCATCTGACGCAGACGGACGTTTGGTACAGGTTCAATACTGGGCAGATAAATGGGCAAAAGAACAAGGTAAGGATTTAAGTACACTCAATGCGAAAGCTGCAAAGATGGGTGACTACTTGAGATATTCAATGTTTGACAAATATTTCATGAAGGTTGGAGCACAGGATAAAACTCCTGGTTCTGGTTATGATTCATGTCTATATCTCATGTCTTGGTATTATGCTTGGGGCGGTGCTATGGCAGGTGACTGGTCATGGAAGATTGGTAGTAGCCACGTTCACTGGGGTTATCAAGCTCCTTTGGCTGCTTATGTTTTAGGTAACAAGTCAGAATTCAAACCTAAGTCTTCAGGTGGTGCGAAAGACTGGAACTCAAGCTTTAAGAGACAAGTTGAAATGTATGCATGGTTACAGTCAGCTGAAGGTGCTATAGCAGGTGGTGTTACAAACTCAGTTGGTGGACAGTACAAATCCTATGGATCTTTGTCAACATTCTATGATTTAGCATACGATTATGCTCCTGTTTATCGCGATCCACCAAGTAACAACTGGTTCGGTATGCAGGCATGGTCAATGCAACGTATGTGTGAAGTTTACTACGAAACTGGAGACGATTTAGCTAGACAAATATGTGATAAGTGGGTTGAATGGGCTGAATCCCATTGTAAAGCTGATTTAGATAATCTATCATGGGAAATACCTTCTACATTGAAGTGGGAAGGTCAGCCTGATACATGGACAGGAAAAAAACCTGATAATAACAACTTGAAGTGTACTGTAGTAGGCTATGGTAATGACATTGGTATTACCGGTTCACTTGCAAATGCGTTCTTCTTCTATGATCAAGCTGTTAATAAGTGGAGTGGCAATAAAGATCTTGGTGAAAAAGCTGCTAATAAAGCACTAAGCATGTTAGAAGTAGTATGGCAAACTTGCCGTGACGATTACGGAGTTGGTGTAGTAGAAACTAACGGATCACTTAGCCGTATGTTTACACAGGAAGTTTATATTCCATCAGGATGGACAGGTACAATGCCTAATGGAGACGTTATCAAGTCCGGTGTTACGTTCATAGATATTCGTTCAAAATACAAGGATGATCCTTGGTATGAAGGAATTAAAAACCAAACTGAGGACAACTTATTCGAATATACTCTTCATAGATATTGGCATCAAGTTGACTATGCTGTTGCTTTAGGTATAGCTGAAATCTTCGGTTATAAGCCTGTAGGTGATACTCAGATACCAAGTGATGTACTTCTTGGAGATGTTAACCTTGACGGCGAAAGAGATTCTCTTGACTTTGGACTTATGAGAAGAGTGTTGCTTGGAATGAATAGTGATTTCACTGGTAAAGCATTACAAGCAGCAGATATTAACAAAGATGGAGAATTCAATTCACTTGACTTTGGTGCATTGAGACTTCATTTACTTGGAATTAGAGAAATAACAAAATAATACGTATTGATCTTACAACAGGGGTTCAAGTGCTAAGCTTGAACTCCTGTTTTTTTATTTTCTAAGAAAGTGCATTGGTTTTCTATGCAAAAAATAGGGAATACTTATAATGGCTTATAGGTTTTCAAAATTTAAAAATAATATTATCCTATGTAATAGATTAATTCAAATAATTTGAAAGGATGCTGGAAAATATTGTGTTATTTTATCGAAAAATATGGAATGTCTTTTAAAAAGTAAATTATTATGCTAAAAATATATGATTTTATGACGAAATATAGTATAATATAAAAAAATGTGTCTATGCCTACGGATTATGAGTTAATTATTGAAGGAGCTGATACTTGTGGCGGATAAAAACAAGGTGGAAGTCAGAATAGCTGGCAAAGACTACACTTTAATGGGTGCTGAGTCTGAGGAATATATGCAAAAAGTCGCTTTATATATCGACAAAAAAATGAATGAAGTAACTCGGCTTAATAGCAAGCTCAGCACTTCCATGGCCTCTGTTCTTTCAGCGATAAATGTGGCAGATGATTACTTTAAGGCGTATGAAAGCACACTAAAATTAAACAAGGAGCTTAAAGCGGCGAAAGACGAGGTAGAGAGATTAACTGAAGAAAACCGCAGATTGACCAATGAAAATGCTATTGTAAGCAACAAAAACACCAATCTTCAGCTTGAATTGGCAAAAAGAGAAGCAGAGCTTAATGAGGTTAGAAATTCTTTAGATAAGATTTCAAATGCCCGTTTGTAATTTATATAGCAAATAAAACTAATAAGCGCCTTTATGCGCTTTTTTTCATGTAAGGGGCATATTATTATCTTAGCAAGTTTGTTGTGGCTATAAAATACTACACATTAATGGTGATTAAAATGAAGATTATATTTATATTTATAGATGGATTTGGCATTGGAGAAGCTAATATTACAAAAAATCCTGTTTATAAGGCGTATACACCAGCATGGGATTATATCGAAAGTTCTAATAAGATAATTGCTACTGATGCATGTCTTGAGGTAGAGGGACTTCCTCAAAGTGCAACAGGTCAGACTTCGATTTTTACTGGAGTAAATGCCTCTAAGGTATTAGGAAGGCATCTGCATGGACAGCCTTCTGAGAGTTTAAAGGAGATAATAAGTTCTAATAACTTATTTAAAGAACTGCTAAAAAGAGGTTTGAAGGTTACTAATGCAAATATTTATAGACCTGAATACCTTAGTAAACTCCTAGATCCTACAGAGAAGAAATATAAACCGTCGGTAACTACTGTTATGACACTTACAAGCGGGTTAAGCTGTAGAACTTTAGAGGATTATGAGCTAGGAAAAGGTATATACCATGATATAACAGGAAAAATTCTTTTAGAGGGAGGTTATATTGAGAACACGATTACTCCCATAGATGCCGCAAGAAGGCTCTATAATCTAAGCAGAGAATATGATTTTACCATGTTTGAACATTTTATGACGGATGTTATTGGTCATAGAGCTAGTATGGAAAAGGCTGTTAGCAATATTGAAATTCTTGATAATTTCTTCGGTGAATTGTTAAAGCTTGTAGACCTTGATGAGGACTTTATAATTATTACTAGTGATCATGGAAATATTGAGGATTTGACAATTAAAACACATACATTTAATAAGGTTCCGACGGTGATACTAGGAAATAGAGTAAAATTTGATTCAATTAGAATAGAATCACTAACGGATATCATGCCGACGGTATTGGGGATTTTTGACGGCAAATTTGGATTATAAAATATGATTTAAAGCGTTTAGGCTATTATAGGAGAATTAATGCAATGGATAAAATAGAACTATTAGCTCCAGCTGGTGACTGGGAAGCTTTTTTAGCAGCGGTAGAAAATGGAGCAAATGCAGTTTATCTTGGAGGGAGATTGTTTAACGCAAGACAGTTTGCTTCAAACTTTGACATGGATAGGCTTAAAGAGGCTATTCATTATGCCCATGCTAGGGGAGTAAGCTTATATCTAACAATGAATACCCTTATGTCCGATGAGGAGCTTTTAGGGGGAGTTCAGTTTTTAAGGGAAGTATACCTTGCAGGAATAGACGGAGTAATAGTTCAGGACTTGGGTTTTGCAAGGGTTGTAAAAAGTTTGTTTCCTGATCTTCCCATTCATGCGAGTACTCAAATGACAATATATAATTTAGAGGGTGTTAGACTACTTCAAGAAATGGGATTTGAAAGGGTAGTACTAGCTCGAGAACTTTCATTGGAAGAAATAAAAAACATAACAGCTAGAACTAATACTGAAATTGAAGTTTTTATTCATGGGGCTTTATGCATATCGTATTCTGGACAATGCCTTATGAGCAGCATAATTGGAGGAAGAAGTGGTAATAGAGGAAAATGTGCACAACCTTGCCGACTTCCCTTCGAGCTTGTGGAAAGTGGATCGGGAAAAGCTGTAAGTACAAATAAAGGTGCTTATATTATGAGTCCAAAGGATTTATGCAGCGTTCAAATACTCAACAAGCTTTTAGAAGCAGGGGTTAAATCATTAAAAATTGAAGGAAGAATGAAGGGTCCTGAGTATGTTGCTACTGTTACAAAGACCTATCGAAAGTATCTCGATATAAATCTAGCTAAGGATGCTAGTATTACATTGGGGAAATATAATGTTGAAGACAAGGACATGAAGGAGCTTACTCAGGTGTTTAACAGGGGAGGATTTTCAAAAGGGTACCTAGAGGGTAAGACGGGAAGTACGATGATGAGCTATGAAAAGCCAAAGAATTGGGGCGTTTTTCTGGGGAAAGTAATATCCTATGATAGATCTTCTTTAGCCCTTAAACTACTTCTTAAGGATGAAGTTTCAATGGGGGATGGAATAGAGGTTTGGAATGGGGAAGAGAAAAGTCCTGGTACTGTTATAAGTAGACTCGAAGTAAAGGGAGCAAAAGTTGAAAGTGCTAAAGCTGGAGAGGTTGTATTAATAAGAAATATAAAGGGAAATATAGTAAAGGATAATAAAGTATACAAGACATCCGATAAAAAGTTGAACAATTTAGCATTAGAGAGTGCGTCAGGCAAGTTTTACAGAAAAGTTCCTGTTTATGGAGAACTTCACATTAATAAAAATGAACCCATTACATTAACGGTTAAAGATGATGTGGGAAATAGTATGACAGTTACCGGCTCGTTAATTGCTCAAGAGGCTATAAACAAGTCTCTGACAGAGGAGAGAGTATTAGCACAGATAACTAAAACCGGGCAAACTCCCTTTGAATTTGCTAATATTAGCGTTTTTATAGATGAGATGCTGTCAATACCTATAAGTGAAATCAATAAGGTTAGGCGTAGTGCTCTCGAACAACTTGAGTTAAAAAGGGCTACTAGATATTTAAGAAAATTGTTGGATAATTTTGATGAAAAACAGAATTGTATGATGTATTTCCCGGGAAATGATCATAATAATGATAAAAAACTATTAATTTCAGCATACCTTTATAAATTTAATGATAAGATTGACTATGGAAATTTAGCGATTGACCGATTGTATATTCCCTTTGCTTCGCTATTAAATAAAAATGCAAGGGAAATACTTTCAAGTTTTAAGGGTAAGGAAATATATTTATACCTTCCTTCAATAACAAGGGGAAATTATGATAAATTGATGGAGGAAAGGTTATCTGAATTCATAGATATAGGCATAGACGGTCTGCTTGTCGGAAATATAGGACATTTAGATAGGGACAAATATCCTTCAAAGCTTAATATAATGGGTGATTACTCATTAAATTGCTTTAACAGCTCTTCTTTAAAGCAGTTAGCCCAATTAGGTTTGAGCGGTGCAACTTTGTCTTTTGAATTGACACTAAATCAGATTAGAAATCTCATAAGTATACCGGGTTTTACTAAAGAGGCACTTGTATATGGGAGGATTCCCCTCATGACTAGTGAATATTGTCCGGTAGGTAGTATTGCGGGGAGGTTTGACTCAAAGACAAAGTGCAGTGTTGCCTGTGAAAAAGGTGAATACTATTTGAAAGACAGAATTGGTACACGATTTCCAGTCTTGTGTGATAGATTAGATTGTAGGAGTACCGTTTATAACTCAAATGTTTTGCTCTTAGAAGAAAATATCGGTAAAATTAAGGATGCAGGGGTAGATATTATCAGGCTGAATTTTACTGATGAAACAGGTGATGAGATAAAAGACATTGTCAATATGCACAGAGATTTGGTAGCCTTTGGGAAAAGGGCACTAGACTCACATAGGAAATTGATTGACAGAATCAAAAATTCTGGATTTACAAAAGGTCATTACTTTAGAGGGGTATAGAAATAAGTTGATAAGCTTATATAGGGTAAAATATATAATTTTTGTATAATGGGAGGCGTTTTGGTGGGAGAAAAAGTTGAAGTTTTTTTGGAAATATGTAGAGAGGGTGTAGTTATACCAACATATGCCAAAGATGGTGATGCAGGTATGGATGTGTGTGCAGCTGAAGAAATATCAATTGCACCGGGCGATACTGTTATTATTCCAACAGGAATAAAGCTAGCTATACCCGAGGGTTATGAAATTCAGGTAAGACCTAGGAGTGGTATCTCATATAAGACACCCCTGAGGATTTCAAATAGTCCCGGCACAATAGACAGTGGTTATAGGGATGAACTAGGTATTATAATGACAAATACTTCCGATAGTCAGTATAGTGACCAAACCTTTACTATCGATTCAAAGGGAAATTGTAAAGGTACATATATCCTTCGAAAGGGTGACAGAATAGCTCAAATAGTATTACAGGTTGTGCCTAAAATGAAATTCACCGTAGTTGATTCGGTTAAAGATATAGGAAGTAACCGTGGTGGTGGGTTCGGTTCTACCGGAGTAAGATAATAAATAAAAAAGAAACTTCCTTAAAGAATTTTACTACATAAAATTGATTGATATCTGTTTATAAAAGATTTGCTACGAGTAAAGGTATTAAAGAATTAACCTTTGCATTCTAAAAGCAAAATTTTTGCAACATACAAATTAATATAAAAGGTTTATCGTAAAAATTTATAGCTACAAAAAAATAATTGCCAATAAGAATAATTAACTCCCTTAGAAAAAGGGTGTTAATTATTTTTTTATTACGCTCCTTAGAATGAAAGGAAAGGAGCAAAAACGAAGGGGTTCGATACCCTTTCGTTTTTATTTTTAAGGAAAGTATGCTTGTTTATTTCTCTTGTTTTAAGACGCTTGATTATTGTATATTTCCTTAGAAATGCCTTAGCCACAATGCTAATAAAAAGTTTCGAGGAAATATAAAAATTTACTTTACAACAGGACTAGAATATCATATAATATGCATGTCGAACATATGTTCGGGATGAAGTGCTTTATCCTATAAATCTGTGATTTAGAGAGCTACATTTTTTAAAAGTACTTATATATATTTCAAATTTTACCGATAAGGCTTTTGGAATGCTATATAAATCTATTGAGAGCTCTAGGCTGCGTAAATCACAGATCCTGTAAGCCTTTAGCCTTGCTCACGGTGCTAAAGGAAGCTTATTCAGAAATAATAACTGATTTTTAAGGGGAAAGATATAGTAAGGGAGTTTATTTTAAATCCAGAAGAAGAGAACATATTTTTTGGTTGATATTTTGGATAGGAGGTTTTCTTTTATGGGTAAGGTTTTTGTAGATGTACTTATTCAATATACTGCTGAAGGTGGTAAGGTTCCTTTAGGAATTCAATGGGAAGATGGACGAATGTCTAGTATTGATAGAGTTATTGATGTTCGAAAAAATGCTTCATTAAATGCGGGGAGCAAGGGGCTAAGATATACTTGCCGGGTTAAGGGTAAGCAGATGTACTTATATTCGGAGGATGAACACTGGTATGTTGAGACCACGCAATAAGTAATAGTTTTTTAACCAGCATAACTCGAGGGCTTTTAGCTCCCGAGTTTTTATTTTTTCTAAAGAGCCGTGCATTTATAACGGGTCGTTAGCCCCTGTTGCACCTTGAGAAAATATAATTCACACCAACAAAAAAGGAAATTATGTAAAAATACTACATCGTGTTTTACAAAAGGGCTAGCATAGCATGAGCAATTCTGCTAGAATTAGTAAGTATAATTCATATTTATTATTTGGAAAAAGCACATTTCCTATATAAACATTGATATAATTCGATAAAAGAGGTGAGTAAAATATTCATTAATGGAAATCTTGATTCTCTAAAAAAGTCAGTTATTGAAGAACTAGAAGCTCTTTTGCAAATGCATATAGACAAGAACGATTTTGTTCCACCAGAATTAACGGAAGGGATATCTATTATAAGCAGCAATATAAACCGTGAAATTTCGGTTTATATTGACAGGAAAGGCAATATAGTTGATTTGAGTGTTGGAGATAGTGGAACGGTTGTACTTCCCGTAGTAGAAGGCAGAAGGGCACAGTCAAGACTTTCGGGAGTAAGATGTATTCATACTCATCCAAATGGCGTAGGAATGGTTTCTCTTGTTGATATAAATTCTATGCTCAAATTGAGACTTGATGCTATGGTGGCAGTAGGGGTAAAGGATGGACGTATCACAGAAATTTATGCTGCAATACCTCAAAGGTCTGAAGGGAATGAGTTTAATAAATCACAAGTGTATGGACCTTTCAAAGCCAATGAAGCAAGGATTAACGCTCTTTGGAGTGTTGTTGATGAGGTAGATAAAGCAGCCGGAAACATGTTGTATGCAAACAGAGGGGAAGCTGAAAGGGCTCTTCTTGTGGGTTTAGAGACTTCATCGGGCAATATTCTAAACGGTAAGAGTATCGGTGAAAGGTCTTTAGATGAACTAGAGGAATTGGTTCTGACGGCTGGTGCCCGTGTAGTTGATAAGGTACTTCAAAAACGGCAGGTAATAGATACGACCTATTATATTGGTAAGGGAAAATTAGAAGAACTGAGTCTTATAAGACAGGCTTTAGATATTGATTTAGTTGTTTTTGATGATGAGCTTTCAGGAGCTCAGCTTAGGAATATTGAAGAGGTTTTAGGTGTAAAAGTAATTGATAGAACAACACTTATTTTGGATATATTTGCCCAAAGGGCAAGATCGAAAGAGGGAAAGCTTCAGGTAGAGTTGGCTCAGCTAAAGTATAGGATATCAAGGCTGATTGGTTTGGGAAATCAACTTTCTAGACTTGGTGGAGGCATTGGAACAAGAGGACCTGGGGAGAAAAAGCTAGAGGTAGACAGAAGACACATCAGAAGAAGGATTAATCACCTTGAAGAGGAATTGTCTGAAGTTGAAAAGAGAAGAGGTTTCAAGCGTAAAAGCAGAGACAAGAATTCTTTGCCTGTTATAGCTTTAGTTGGATACACAAATGCAGGAAAATCGACCCTTATGAATGCACTTTGCAAAGCTGATGTTTTTGCTGAAGACAAACTTTTTGCAACTTTAGATCCAACAGCAAGAAGCCTCATGCTTCCAAATGGGAGAAATGCTATTTTGATTGATACTGTAGGTTTTATAAGAAAACTGCCCCATGAATTGATAGAGGCTTTCAAATCGACTTTAGAAGAGGCTGTGTATGCAGATGTACTTATTCACGTGGTTGACGTTACAAGTGAAGAAGCCTTTGAGCAAATTGAGGTGGTAGATAAAATCTTAGAGGCATTAGGAGCTTCATCCAAACCAATTGTAATGGCTTTAAACAAAATAGATCGTCTTAGCGTAAGAGAAAGGGCTCCAATATTAAATCCAAAGGGAGGTATAGTGGAAATATCTGCTGTTACCTTAGAGGGTGTTGATGAGCTACTTAAAGCTGTTACTGATGCCTTAGGGCAGGAAGAAGAGGAAATGGATTTGTTTATTCCCTTCGAGGAAGGTTGGGCAATATCCTATATTCATAAAAATGGAAATATAATAAAAAAGAATTATGATGAGAAAGGTACTTATTTTAAGGTTTCTATTCTAAAGTCTAAGGTGGATTGTATTAAGAAATTTAAATTTGATGTGTAATAATTTGTGAATATATTTCCAATTGAATTGAATAAAAATTACCAATATAGTATTATAATATTATTAGGGGAAAATATTTTTACTCCTTATCTCTTCAAACAAATTTTATAACGAAAGGGGTTTTTGCTATGTTGGTAAAGAGCTTTACAGGCGGAGTTGTGTTCTCTGGAAATAAGGTTCTCCTCCGAAAGAATGAGGATGGCTGGGTGCTTCCGCGAGAGCAATTGAACAGTGGAGAATTGCCAAATGAAGTTGCCCTTAAGAGGATAAGTCAAGAGTCCGGAATTAGTGCTGAAATTGTTTCAAATGATGGTCAAACAAGTTATGAATACTTTTCTACAACACGTCAAACACCATTCCTAAACAAAATTACCTGGTATGTTATGAAATCCCAAAATGATGAAATCAAAGAAGAAAAGGATAGTAAAAAAAGTGCCTTTGTTAATATCGATGAAGCTATGAATATAATGAAATATAATCAGGATAAATCCCTAGTTAATTTGTCGTTTATTAAGTATAGAGAGATGGAGCAATTAAGTAATAATCAGTGATATGTTTTTATAGAGATACTTAGGTTTTTACAAAATGCAAAAGGACCATAAGTATTGACTAAATAATTACTTATGGTCCTTTATAAATGACTAGAAAAAATTGTTTTAAGAATGTAATTTTAATTAGAATTTAAAAGCGTATTTACCAATCACATGATTAAGAGGAACAGAGCCTATTACTCTACTATCTAAGCTTGAATTTCTGTTATCGCCCATAACGTATATACAATCTTCTGGAACAATAATTTTACCTTCAGGGAAATAATTCATGGGCTCTTTGATATAGTCTTCTTGTATAGCCTCACCGTTTCTATATAAAGTACCATCTATGTACTCTAAGGTGTCTCCTGACTTTCCGATAACTCTTTTTATCCACAGAATATCTTGTTTTTCCTTTGTAATCATACTTGTAATTGCATTATATTTAATGCTGTCTGTCAAATCATCTTTTAAGGTTCTGTTACGTTTTACTCTACTATCAATAATTACTACATCTCCATATTCAGGCTCAGAACGCAAAGTGTGAATAAGCTTGTTTACTATTATTTTATCGTTTTCAAAAAAGGTAGATTCCATAGAACAACCAACGATTTGAGTTGGTTGAAAGACAAAAGTATTTATAGCTAAGCCAATTAATACGGCAGAAAGTACATATCCAAGCCAACTTAAGATTTCTTTAATAATGTTTTTCATTAAAAAACCTCCTTGATAAAGTATGTTATATAAATATTATACACTATTTTACTGTGGAATTTATGAATTTTTTATTAATTATGCATTAGAAAAACCTCTAAGGTTATTATTTAAGAATCTCACAATATATAAATCAATTTACAATGCTATTAAAATATATAATTGTAATTACTGTGATTTTTCATAGAACTAGGTTATAATAATAGGATAAAAATAATAAAGGTGGTTAATTTGGATAAGGAATACAAAACGGTTCTAAATGAAGCAGCATGTGAAATGGAAGAAAAGAAATCGAGATTTATTGCCACGGTAAAGCCTGTTTCAGATGAGGCAGAGGCAGTTGCACATATAAATGCGTTAAAATCTAAATATTGGGATGCCACACACAATGTTTATGCCTACTCTATTGGTGGTAACAATATTGTACAAAGATACAGTGATGCAGGGGAACCTTCTGGTACAGCAGGTCTTCCCATGCTTGAAGTGATAAAAAGAATGAATGTAAAAAACCTTGTGGTTGTGGTTACACGTTATTTTGGTGGAACTCTATTAGGTGCGGCTGGTCTTATTCGTGCATATGGAAAAAGTGCAGCTTTAGGTATTGAAGAAGCAGGCATTGTTACAAAGAAGCTCTGTAAAGAAGTAAGTGTAATTGTTGAATATACTCTTTTTGGAAGGTTGCAAAGTATACTTATTTCGAAAGGTTATACTATAAAGGATATCATTTATGAACAAGATGTAGAAATAATAGTTTTTGTGTATGTGGATGATGTGGAAGGTTTTACCGATACGGTTATTGAAGCTACTAACGCGAAGGCAATTATTCAAATTGGTGATCAATCATACATAACATTGGATTTAGAAGGCAAACTTATTTTATAGAAAGGAGTGTTGATAAAATGTTGGAAGAGGAAATGCTTGAGAAAAAAGTATGGGCAGTAATAGGTGCAAACAGTAATCCTGAAAAGTATGGAAATATGATTTATAAAAAATTAAAATCCCGTGGTTACACTGTTTATCCCGTTAATCCGAATTACGAGGAAATTGAAGGGGATAGATGTTATAAAGATTTATCATCATTACCAGAAGTTCCAGAAGTAATTAATATGGTTGTTTCACCTAAAAGAGGTGCTGCAGTGATTGAGGAAGCAGCAAAGATCGGAGTTAAATATGTATGGCTTCAACCGGGGACTCATAACATAAGTATAATGGATTTAATTGAGGAAAAAGGTCTTAAAGCGGTACAGGCATGTGTGTTAGTAGCTCTCAGATAATTATAAAATGTTCAAAAAGAGGCTAGCGGTATGCTTTTTTAAGAGAACTATGAACTTAATGCTTTTACTTCTTTTTCTGTTGAGATATGATATATTTCTGAAAATTCAATATTTATAGCCTCTATTATTTTTTTACTGTCTTTAACACAATTTGTACTGCTACAGCCTAAGGTTTCAATATGTTTAATGGGAAGACATATATAGAACTTGCTACCAACATTAGGTTCGCTTTTTACCTTTATGCTTCCTCCATGAAGTTCTACAAAGGATTTTACTATAGATAAACCTAAGCCGCTTCCTTCAATACCCTTAGTCAAAGAACTGTTCACCTGTTGATACCGCTCAAATATGCTTGTTTGCATATCTTTTGGTATTCCGATGCCTGTGTCTTGTACACAGATATGTACTTTATCGAATCTACTAGACACAAATATTGAAATTTTACCTCCCGGTTCTGTATACTTTATGGCATTTGATAAAAGATTGAGTACTATTCTTTCTATTTTGTCGACATCGACAGAGGTAATTATTTCTTCCTCCATAGTATCAAATTCAAGAGTCAGTGATTTTTGTTCGGCATAAGGTATTACAGACTGGCATATTTCTTCTATGAGATATACGATATTACAATTTACCATATTGGATTTTATATAGCCTGATTCAATTCGGCTTAAATCAAGCATATTGTTGATTAATTTTAGCAGTCTGTAACAGTTTTGTTTTATGGTTGTGATATGTTTACTTGACCTTCTTCTATCATATTCCATAGGGGCTTTTTTTTGCTCGATTAGTTGGATAGCACCTAATATAACAGTTATAGGAGTTTTTAATTCATGAGACATATTATAGAAAAACTCTGATTTCTCATTAGTGCATTTAATTGTATCATCATAAAGTGATGCAATTTTCTCTAAAACTTTGTATTGTACATCAATTTCCTTTTGATATTTATCTAATACTACTTCTTCTTGAGTCTGATTGTTTTTTGCATAAGCAACATCTCTTTTGATAATTATTATGGTTATAAGTAATAAAAGTACTAACAGACAAATCTGTATTAGCATATTGTACCTAGACTGTAGAAAAAAGAAATTCTGCTTACAATTTAGGTTGACTTCTTTACATGCAATAAAAGAACTCAGATTTAATATTAAGAGAACTGAGATTATTAAAATATAAATAATTCTTATGTATACATTCAAAACTAGCTTGTTGGTCACTTAACATCATCCCTTAATATGGTATTGGATTCAAATGATTAATGCGCACAAAGAATAAAATAACATAATTTAATAGAAACAAAAACTATACATATTTTATATAAAAATTCCAAATATGTAAATAGATATTTTTCAAGAAATATAAAAATGCAATATAAATACTAAAAAACCTTTATAAAATACTGTTTTAATATTATAATCTTATATGAGTAAGTTTTTTATAAGTTTTTATGGAGGTGCTTTATGGCAGGGCATTCAAAATGGTCAAATATAAAACGCAAAAAGGAAAAGACCGATTCTCAAAGGGCTAAGATATTTACAAAACTCGGTAGGGAAATTGCTATTATTGTAAAGCAGGGGGGACCTGACCCTGAGTCCAATTCAAAACTAAAGGACGTTATTGCAAAAGCAAAGGCTGCAAATATGCCTAATGATAATATTTCAAGATGTATTAAGAAAGCTTCCGGTGAAGTTGATGGTGCCGATTACGAGGAAATAGTTTATGAAGGTTACGGTCCTAGTGGAGTGGCAGTTATAGTTGAAGCTATGACTGATAACAGGAATAGGACAGCAGGGGATGTTAGGCATTACTTTGATAAATTTGGAGGTAATTTAGGTACAACCGGGTGTGTGTCCTTTATGTTTGACAAAAAGGGAATTATCCTCATAGAAAAGGATGGCAAAATTAAAGAAGATGACCTTATGATGGAGGTACTTGAGTGTGGTGCTGAGGATTTTGCGACGGAAGGGGATTATTATGAGATTATTACTTCTCCTGAATATTTCTCGCCAGTAAGAGAAGCTCTTGAAAAAAAAGGTTATCAATTTGTTGAGGCAGATGTAGAGATGGTACCTCAAACTATAACCAAAATTACTGATCCTAAGCATATTGAGCTTATGGAAAAGCTGATAGACCATTTAGAAGATTTAGATGATGTACAAAATGTTTATCACAATTGGGATGAGGAGTAAAGACAGTAAATAACAAATAGTAAAGTACAGAAGGATAATTCAGAACATAGAATCCAGAATAAGAAAGAATTAATATTCTGGATTCTATGTTTCTGAATTTTTGTTTTTCTTTATTTCTGCTATTCTATTTGCGATTATTTATTAGCATAATTTTTTCCGGTATATGCTTCGAAGACCTTTTTAACTATTGTTCCACCTATCTTACCAGCATCTCTTGAAGTAAGGTCACCATTGTAGCCTTGTTTTAAATTAACACCAACTTCAGAAGCTACTTCATATTTCATCTTTTCAAAACTTGTTTTGCTATTATTGTTAGCCATATTCATAGCCTCCTTAATTTTTAATCACTATCAATTTGATAGTGTACTAGTATGATGTGCATTAATAATTTTTTTATTAGTTGAAAATGATGTTAAAGTATGTCCATCTTTCCATGTTACATTATATATTTTTATGGGTATATATATTACAACACGATAAAGCAGAGGAAGAATTGTAATAGACACAGGAGGGGATTTATATGAAATTGAGAAGACTAAAAGTAAAACTTACCGAAAAGGACAAATTGACACTTATGAAATACATTAATGTATGTACCGATCTACATGGTAATGGTTGTAATATTCAAGCTCTAGAAAAGGAAACTAGCAAATTAATCTTCAATTAGTTCGGCTTGCGACTTACTATTTTTGGTATAATATATAAAGGACTAACATTAGGATTTGTAAATATAGACATTAAATGGTTAAAGATGCCTGTTATAAGATAACAGGCATCTTTTATTACACCTCTTTCGAACGGAATTTTTATTGTAATTATTCTTATGCTTTATCTCTAACAGTAGGTGATTCTCTAAAGAGTAAGCTAATACTATACAGACCTGCAAGACCTACTATAGAGTAAATTATTCTTGATAAGAATGATGTTTGACCACCAAACAAACCAGCTACAAGGTCATATTGAAATAGTCCTACCAAAAGCCAGTTCAAAGCTCCGATTACTACCAAAACTAGAGCGAGTCTATCTAAGGGTGTTCTATTCATGTTTACAACTTCCTTTCTTATTATTTATATGTGTAGTATTGCCGAGATTTTTTTTATTAATGTATAGAAAAATATGTGCTATTTACTAATGTGAACAATTTTGGTAAGATTATTCCGAGATTATAAATTTTATTTGTTTGGAGGAGTTGCTATGGCTGGTTTTTGGGATAATGAAGAATTAATTGGGAAAATAGAAAAAAATAATCGTGAAGAGATTCAAATTAAAAAAGTTGAAAAAAAGGGAAAGAAATATATAGATATAAGGGTGTTTTGGTCAGATGGTGAAAGCGAAGAGTTTAAACCAAGCCAAAAAGGTGTCGCAATTCCCTACGACAGTTTGAAGGAACTGAAAGATTTGATAGATAGCATTGATTGATAATTTGTGACTATTATTTCAGTTATGAAGAAAATTAAACTTAATGTTTCGAAATGGAATTGATAAGTTGTTTTTTAGAAATAACATTAGTTGGGATTAAATGTAAATCCCAACTAAGGGATAACGAAAAAACTTGATTTGGTCATGTTTTCAAAATATGATAATAATAAGAAGTTGTTTTTTGTCATCCCTTATTGATTTTCTAAAAAATCCACGACAGTTTGTAAAAATACTTCCATGCCAGTTATTATACAGTCTTCATCTACTATCAATTTGCTGTTGTGAAGGTTTTCAAAGTGATCCCACGATGGATTAGAGCACCCAAGATTAAATAAAGCACCAGGAACTTCATTTAAATAGTAGGAAAAATCTTCGGCAAGCATTGAAGCTTGTTCATTTAAAATTAGATTTTCTTTGCCAATAACTTTTGAGGAAGCATTAATCACTAAGTCTACCATGTTTTTATTGTTAACAACGGGAGGATATCCTATATTATAATCAAAGGAATATTCTGCACCCATTGCATTGGTCACTGAAGAAATTATAGCAAGCATTTTTCTTGAAATTTCCTCATCTAAGCAGGGATCGAAAGTTCTTACAGTCCCTTTGATATCTGCATCGGAAGGAATGATATTAAAAGTAGTTCCTGCCTGAAAAACGGTAACAGATAATACAGCACTTTTAAGAGGGTTTTTATTTCTTGACACAATGGTTTGAAAGAGGTTTATAATATTTGATCCTATTATAATAGGATCAATTGTTTTGTGAGGCTCAGCTGCATGGCCACCGCGTCCTTTAATTATAAGCTCGAATTCACTAGGAGATGCCATTATAGGACCTGAACTTATGGAGATTTGTCCAGTCTTAAGGGCTGGTGATATATGCAGGGCAATTATTGCATCTACCTTTGGATTGGAAAGAACACCTTCGTCTATCATTACTTTTGCTCCACCTAGCCCTTCTTCACCAGGTTGGAATATAAACTTTACATTTCCCTTTATTTGTTTTTTTAATTTGCTAAGCATATTTGCAGTGCCAAGAAGTATAGAAGTATGAACATCATGACCACAAGCGTGCATAACCCCCGGATTTGAAGATGCAAAAGGTAAATTGCTTTGTTCAGAAATGGGTAAGGCATCCATATCAGCTCTAATTGCAATAGTCTTTCCCGGGAAATTCCCTTCTAGAAGACCTGTAACTCCTGTGCCAGCGATGCCTTTAGATACTTTCAGCCCGAGATTTTCTAAATATTTTGCAACAAGTGCTGAAGTTTTAAATTCTTTGAACCCTAACTCCGGCTCTTTGTGGATTGTTCTTCTTAAGCATATCACTTCGCTCAATATTTCGGAAGAAAGCTTCTTAATCTCTTTAGAGAGCATATTAATCACCTTGATTCTTTAATAGAAACTCATTAAAGTCATTATAGCACTTAAAGACAAAAAGGGGAAATTTCTAGTTTTGTTTCTTCTTTTTCCGATCTTCTTCATAAAATATACAGTCTGTAGTAATCAAAGCAGAATTCATTGTGACATTATCGAGAGAACATTTGCCATCTTTCTGATGAATACAATTAGATGAGCAGTTTATAGTTGTCATAATATCACTCCTAATTGAGAGTTTAGGTAATATTGAGAAACAATTACTTGTCATATAGTAGTGTTTCCATAAATACTTTAAATATTTATATAAAGTTATTAAGGCGATTCCAAAAAATGACTGGTCAATTAGTGTTTCGAAATAGCTGATTTTATTGGATTATAGTAATGTGGAAATTAAATGCAAAAGCCGCACCTTTATAAAAGGTGCGGTTTTATTTAAATAACTGACGATTACCCGTAGGTAACTGACAGTTAGTGCTTTTTAACACTTATAAGGATATTTCGAAAAATACTTATACACTAGTTAAAAATGCACTTTAATCACTCTAATAACATTGTATGAAATTTCTTAATAAAGTGTGATAATATAATTATATGTAAATTAAATAAGCTCTTAAGAGATTCTCCTTCTAGGGGTTATGGAGATTGCTCAGGCTAGTTGTTTCTTAGATACAAAATAAAAAAATATATAAAAGCTCAAAGGAAATGAGAGTTCAATGAAATTTATAGATATTCCTAATATACCTGAAGAAAAAGTTGTACTTGCTATTGTTGACGGCAGAATAAGTGATAACCTTGGAAAAGGATTAACAGCTAATGGAATTCAAATAATTAAAACAAAGCTTCATCCATCTTTATATAGCTCTGTTGCATTTCATCCAGATATGTTTTTACATCACATAGGTGGTAAAAGCATTATTTATGCACCGGGGACTTCTAAAGAAACCATTATGGAACTTGAAAGGTATGGTTTTCAGCTTATCAGAGGGGAAACAAAGCTGACAAATAAGTATCCGGGTAATATTTCTTATAATGCGGCAAGAGTTGGGAGGTTTGTATTTCATAATACAAACTATACAGATAGTATTTTAAAGAAATTTTATTTAGAACTTGATGTGGAACTGGTTCATGTAAACCAGGGATATGCAAAATGTGCAATTTCCGTTGTAGATGAAAATTCCATTATAACTATGGATAGAGGAATTGCAAAGATTGCTGAGAAAAAAGGATTGGACGTTTTGGTAGTTGAAGAAACAAACATCCTGCTTAAAGGTCTTGATTATGGCTTTATAGGAGGAAGCACCGGCTTGGTAGGCAAAAACATATGGGCTGTAGCTGGGAATTTTGAGACCTTAGAAAGTAGTTTAAAAATCAAAGAATTTCTATATAATAAAGACAAAAAAATAATTTCATTATCCGATCAACAGGTTGTTGATATTGGCTCTATCATTCCTATTTGTAGTTATTGAAGATGTGCTATGTACTTGTAACTTACTATATTCATCTGCATATAATGTAATAGAAATTTAGAATGCAGAAAATAAGGTTTATATGTGTAAGAATAAAAATGGTGAGTTAATAATGGTAATAATTGCATATATCGCTTGCTGCATACAACAAATTACTAAGACATATACTACGTTTGAAGGGATGTGAAGTTGATGCAGTGTCTTTGTATTGGGGTTAATGACTGTGCAGAAAGTGTTAAAAGATATATAACTAATGAACTGAAAAAGCTGAATAAATTAAACAATAACTGTTCTGTAAAAGATAGTGTTGATTTAGATGGCTCAACTTCTGTAATATGCACAATTAACCAAGATGAAAAGAACACACCCGAATATGATCAATTGATATTGAGCATATCAAACGGTTTGGCAGATTATATAATTGAAGAATATGAGGAAAAACTAATTCTCAGAATAATAAACAGCAACTACTGCTATTTCAATTCTATAGAAAAGAAAGAAATACTAAGGTTGGCTCTTTTTATTATTAGAAATAGCGATAAGAACTTTTTAAATAGCATATTTCAGATAAGGAGAAGAAATATAATTATTCGAAAGTTAGTTGACTATTTTGAGAGTTCGGATAAAGTAATTCTTGATGGTTTTGTGAATTTTAGACTTAAAGACTACATGAAAGACTTGGAGGAAGTTGTAGACAAAGCGGTAGATGATTTCCTTACCGAGAGAGAATATAAGGAATTTATTTGTCTATTAAGATATTTTGTGGATATACAAGAACCTAAGTTTAATGTAATTCATGTGCTGGTAAGCTATGATAACAAGTATATCTTATTAGATGAAAATAAAAAGGAAATAACAAATGAGTGTATTCAGGAATTTATGAATGACATACCTGAAGGTGAAATAAATTACGATGATTTGCTAGTTAGTTCCCTTATAACTATGGCACCTAAAAAAGTAATAGTACACAGTGCTAGTAGTTTTAGAAATAAGGAGCTTTTA
Source organism: Clostridiaceae bacterium (assembly GCA_012519925.1). GTDB lineage: Bacteria > Bacillota > Clostridia > Acetivibrionales > Acetivibrionaceae > Acetivibrio. The sequence goes on along the minus strand of JAAYPF010000201.1, from coordinate 10,782 downwards.
GAGACAATTAAAAATGTTTTTTGGGGCAAAGCTATTATTTGTCCCGAGTGTGAGCTTTGCTTGGTGAAAGTGGCTAGAAGTGAGAATAAAAGCTAAAATTCAGATAAGCATCTATGGGATTTAAAATGCTAAATGGGATTTCTGTTATTTATTAAATGCAGTAATCTCATTTTTGTTTTAGTGTAAAGTGTCAATAGAGGCATTTGACAGTAAAATAATAGGTATTGCCATTGCAAAGTATGACATTTTAGGACAAATAGTACTAATTACCTACATGATTTTTAGTAAATTGTATTGACTTTATGCAATCAAATGATAAAATATACGTGTAACACAATATGATGTATAATAGATTGCTGTGATGTACATAATATAGCTAAAGATATAATAAAAATTATGTATTTTCTAATTTTTTAGCTCAAACCTTCAGTTTTTATATATAAAGTTGTTGTTTTTTTAAATCTTCTACGGAAGATAAAAGAAAAGAAGAAGCTAATGAAGACATCAAAAGAAACTAAAGATGAGTATTTAGGGAAATATAAAAGAGAGTCTAACTCTCTTTTTCCCTTTTCTGAGTTCTTTATCTCTATCTAGCTTTGCAAATGAAAGTTATTCTATGAATTACATAGTTGAACTTACAATAGGTTTTGTGATAATATTTAATCTAAGCATTTTTAAGTGAAATTTATTCCTAATAAACTTTGTTATTACCGTTTTGAACTAAAATATTTGTTAATTTTATGTTGGATATGTAAATATATATAATAACATAGGAAATATATGCGTAGCATACTGGAGGTATATCCTTGAGAGTTATAGGATTCATTGGACCAAGTGGTACTGGCAAAAGCCATAGATCTGTTTGGGTCGCAAGGGAACGGGATATCGAGTGCATAATTGATGATGGGATATTGATTAGAGGAGCACAGATAATAGCGGGAACTTCGGCAAAAAAAGAAAAAACTAAGATTGCTTCAATAAAGAGGGCTTTATTTACAGATGATAATCATGCTAATGAGGTTAAAGATGCGTTTCGTACTTATAGTCCGGAATCTGTGCTTGTCTTAGGCACATCTGATGGTATGGTTGAAGCTATAGTAAAGCGTCTTGAACTGCCTGAGATTACCGAGAGAATATATATACAGGATGTGGCAACTGAGTTTGAAATTAAACAGGCCCTTTCTACTAGAAGGGAACAGGGCAAACATGTTATACCTGTCCCCACTTTTGAAATTAAGAAAGATTTTTCAGGCTATTTTCTCGACCCTTTGCAGGTGTTTAGAAGAAAAGGAAAGGGAAGCTTTCAATTGGTAGGTGAGAAATCGGTAGTAAGGCCAACTTTTAGTTATATGGGCAATTACACCATTTCGGACTATACTATTTATCAGATAGTAGAACATGTCACCTCCAAAATTGAGGGAGTAAACAAGATATCTCGTTTTAGAGCTGAAAATCATATTGATGGCATATATATAGAAATGGATCTTGTTTTAGTCTATGGATGTATGATAAGACCTTTACTTAAAGAAGTACAAATGAAAGCTGCGGAGGAAGTTGAAAAACTTACTGCACTAAACATACAAAGGTTAGACATTACTGCAAAGAGCCTTGTTGTAGAAAATAAGAAAATTGCAAGTGTTTTATAACACTGTTGACTTTGTTATCTGCTACAAAAAAATGAATATCACACAAGTGATTGAATAAAATGATATGCTCCTTTTTAGGTTGTACAAAGCTCCTGGGCGTAACCATGGAGAATTGCTTTAACACTAAGTAAATCAACCTCTCCTTATCAAGTGGGCATTATTTTTTTATTTAAGATTGCAATGACCTACCAGTTTTTGAATACTTCTTAACAGTGCATCTTTTGAATTACCCCATGGTTCGTCATTATAGCGATAATCGAATTTTTTGGTAAACCAGTTGACTTCCTGTTGAATGCGTTCCATGTTTTGCATTTGCATTGACATAAGGGTGTTTACAAAGATTGCGGTATCTTTTGGACCAAGGTACTTTTTAGTACTTACCAATAATTGTTTGAGATGCTTTAAGCAAAAACCCTTTTGCTGAGTAAATAGAGTTTTGAATTCTGGTTCTTTGAAGAACAGGTAAAAAATCACATCTATATACCTGTCCATGGTGTGTTCTAATCTACTACATATGGTACAGGAATTTTCTAAATCATTGAGTTTGTCTATAAGTTGGTCTACAAATTTCTCTGTTTCAGTTTGTTTTGTGGATATTTTTGAGGAAAGATTCTTAATCATAGATATTTCTGAATCTTTCTTTATCTGATTAAGTTTTTCTTCGTATACTTTTTTCAATTTGGAGTTTTGCTCACACATATGAGTGTCCACAATCAGGCCTAAACCTAACCGATTTGCCTGTGTATTATACAACATTTCAAAATGGACTTTACAGAAGCCTTTTTCGTTGGTTATCATTCTTCCATCCGGTTCCATAAGAAAGGGACCTAGCACGTATTCAATGTTTTCCTCTTCGAGTTTTTTTTCTAGTACGCAAAGGGAACATTCGCATTCGGTCTTAAAAGCATCGGTAACGGGTATTGTATATATCTTTTCCTTCATAAGATGTATCCTTTCAGATTATTTTTCTGTTTAAGGTATCTTAATAAATCTATCGGCCAATATATATTCCAACCTGCTAAAATCAGCTTCTTTATACATTAATTGACCAGTTATTAATTAAAATCGCCTTATATAGATTATATCAGAAAAAAGGGGTATTATATATAGCAGAAGTAATATGAAAAAATAAAGTTTGGTGATAAAATGGAATATAAAGGATACAAGATAGGGCAGGAAGAAAATAGCGTTATTGTAGAGAAGATAAGGGATTTTGATCTTGTACATACTTTTGAGTGTGGACAATGCTTCCGATGGTTAAGGCAGGAAGACGGAAGCTATACGGGTGTCGCAAAGAACAAAGTAATTAATGTAAGTGTTGTCGATGATGCATTACTAATTAAAAATACCAATATAGAGGATTTCAAAAACATATGGTTTGATTACTTTGATTTAGGTAGGGATTATGGTCAAATCAAGAATGCTGTGATGAAAGATGATAATATGAAAAAAGCCACTGCCTTTGGTTGGGGAATAAGGCTTTTGAAGCAGGATATATGGGAGACATTAATATCCTTTATTATTTCTGCCAATAACAGGATTCCTAGGATAATGAAGACGGTTGGAGTGATTGCACGGGAATATGGTGATGAATTGACTATGGATGGAGAAAAAATCTACACTTTTCCAGACGTCAAGAAGCTTTCACAGTCTACCGTTGAGGAGTTGGGAGTATGCAAAGGTGGATTTAGATGTAAATATATAATAAATTCATCAAATTTAATAGACAGTGGACAAATTAATCTTCAGGAAGTATCCCAAATGGATACGGATGAGGCAAGAGAAGAGTTAATGAAATTGCCCGGAGTGGGACCTAAGGTAGCCGATTGCGTTTTGCTATACAGCGGCACAAAGTACAGTGTTTTTCCAACAGATGTATGGGTTCGTAGAGTAATGGAGGAATTATATTTTAAGAAAGAGGCAAGTTTTGGTGAAATTCAGAAGTTTGCAGGAAATTATTTTGGAGACTTATCAGGTTTTGCACAGCAATATCTTTTTTATTATGCAAGGGAGAATAAGATAGGCAGCAGAAGGATATGACAGATATTGGGTAATATTCCCATGGATACAATAGGCAAAAATGCCTATGATAGTTGAGTTTAAAGCTTTTAAAATCGTAAGATAAGAAGAAATTTAGATTTATTAAGTAAAATAAAGTTTATTAAAAATATCCGTTGTTTACAGACTTTAAATGTGTATAGCATTGTTTGTTTTAATAGCTTGTATGATGTTATAATGATTTTGTAATCAGAGTTAGCTAAGATTAGCCTGGAATGTTCGAAATAGCCTATAATTTGAACCTACATTAGACGTAAGGGAGTTCGGTGTTTGAATCCAAATGTCAGGCCCCAAGATAATTCCGCCACATGCCTTTAGGCGTGTGCAACGGCAGGGGAAGGCAGAGGTTATCAACAGAGCACCCACCTAGCCTGGGCTAGGTGTCGAAATATAGGGGAAACGGCATTTTGGGTATTAAATATATAAAATTAAGGCTTCGGATTTTTCCGAGGCCTTAATTTTATTTAAATAAGGAATCTATTGTTTTACATCGCTCTTCCCGGAATTATTGCATCAATTATTCCATATATTAATGCACCTATTACCGATGCTAATAGAGTAACACTATATCCTGCAATGAAAAATTGAGTTACATATATTATTACTGCCGCAAGTATGAAGCCAGAAATCCCTCTCCCAAAGGGTGTGGCATTTACACCAAGAAGTTTTAGAGCCAAATAATCAAGCCCAGCAAGTACTACTGATGCGACCAGCAGGGGCCAAATTCCAGAGATAGTGAAACCCGGAGTAAGTGCTGCGGTTATTCCAAGTACAATTGCACCAACAACAAGTCTAATAATAAAGTGTGTTATCGTATAGCCTTCTGCCCGTGCATTATAATGATTAGCCATTTTATCACATCCTTTCGTTAACATTTACATAAAAAATTTATCATTAATATTATTGATAATTATCACTTTTTTATTCAATTGTTATATTCTGTATATTTTGTAATAGACTTTTTAAATTGATTCATAAGTTGTAAAAGGATTGTCTAATAGCCTACAAATGCAGAAACTCTAACAGTATAATTTTGATACATGTACTAGATGGTTTGTTAAAATGTAGAAATAACTTTGTGTTTTGATGGAGTATAGAAATTTATACAAATCCTCTTTTTGTAAATTTTGATACTGGGTATTGTAAATTGAATTTTCTTGTTTTGTAATTCTACGTAAAAATAGACTCATAATATATTTACTTTAGACACTGTCTTTGGTAAAATGGTATAAATATAGTTAAAGATGATGATTGAGTAGAGTAATCCGACTACCCCCTAAAGAGAGGAGATGTCAGCGGCTGAAAGCAGCTCCGGGGCAATGGACAGATGAAGTGCACTCTTGAATCGGAGAGTTGAAGACGTACAGGAAGTGCGTGGTAGACTTTCACGGAGAAGCTCCGTTATGCAGAACAAGATGGTTTTTCCAATTAGAGTGGAACCGCGTAGTTAACGCCTCTATATTTTTATAGGAGGTTTTTTTATTTGAGTTACAAAACCCATTAAATCAAGTTTTTTGGAGTTTCAGTTGAGCAGTTATTTCTTGAATTTTCTCTAAAGTAATGTTAAGAAGTGCTTTAGGGAAATATAATATAAACATAAGTTAATTGGGGGTTTTGAACATGATTAGTCAAATGTTGGACGATGCGAAGTTAATAGCCGAAAGAGATCCGGCAGCTAAAAATACTATTGAGGTGATTTTATTATATCCGGGATTTCATGCTGTATGTTTTCATCGTTTGGCACATTGGTTCTACAAAAACAAAATGTTTTTTGTTGCTCGCATGATTTCTCAGTTTTCAAGATTCCTGACAGGGGTTGAAATTCACCCGGGTGCTGTAATAGGTAAGGGACTTTTTATAGATCATGGTATGGGTGTTGTCATAGGGGAGACTGCTGAAATTGGTGACAACTGTACAATTTACCACAATGTTACGCTTGGAGGTACAGGGAAGGACACTGGTAAAAGGCATCCAACTATAGGTAATAACGTACTAATAAGTTCAGGTGCAAAGATACTCGGCCCCTTCAAGGTGGGAGACAATTCGAGAATAGGTGCAAATGCTGTTGTACTAAATGAAGTGGAACCAGACACAACTGTAGTGGGTGTACCGGGAAGAGCAGTGAAAAGAGCGGGAAGAAAGGTTAGTCCTTCTATAGAGCTTGATCAGATACATATTCCGGATCCGGTTGCTCAAGAATTATGTAAGCTACTTTACAGAGTTGAAAACCTAGAGAGCCTTGTTACAAAAGAACATGGCATTGAAATGGATGAAACTATCAAGAAAATGCAAAGAGAAATTTTTTGCGGGACATGTGAAATGGAAAAAAAGGAAGGGGATAAGGATGAAAATCTATAATACTTTGACAAGAAAAAAAGAAGAGTTTGTACCTATTAATGAGAAGGAAGTGAGGATGTATTCCTGCGGTCCTACAGTATATAATTATTTTCATATTGGAAATGCTAGACCTTTTATTATATTTGACACAGTACGGAGATATTTTGAGTATAAGGGGTATAAAGTAAATTTTGTTCAAAACTTTACAGATATAGATGACAAGATGATTAACAAAGCAAATGAAGAGGGGATTACTGTAAAGGAACTAGCAGAGAAGTTTATACATGAATATTTTATAGATGCCAAAGGTCTTGGTGTTGATAAGGCTACTGTGCACCCAAAAGCAACGGAAAATATTGATGCAATTATTGAACTTATTGAGAAGCTTGAGAAGAATGGATTTGCATACAACGTAAACGGTGATGTATACTTTAACACAAAAAAGTTTAGAGAATATGGCAAACTTTCACAGCAGTCCCTTGATGACCTAGAGCTTGGTTCAAGAATAGAGGTGGATGAGAGAAAGCAAGATCCGATGGATTTCGCGGTATGGAAAGCACAAAAACCCGGCGAACCGGCTTGGGATAGTCCCTGGGGAAAGGGAAGACCAGGATGGCACATTGAGTGCTCTGCAATGGCAAACAAATATCTTGGAGAGACCATAGATATTCACAGCGGTGGACAGGATCTTGTCTTCCCGCATCATGAAAATGAAATAGCTCAGAGTGAAGCGGCAAATGGCAAGCCTTTCGCTAGATATTGGATGCATAATGGATTTATAAATGTAGACAACAAAAAGATGTCAAAATCTGAAGGAAACTTCTTTACAGTAAGGGAGATTGCCGAAAAGTTTGATTATGAGGTAATCCGCTTCTTTATGCTATCAGCCCATTATAGAAGCCCAATAAATTTCAGTGCAGAGCTTTTAGAACAGGCACAAAACGGACTTGAGAGAATATACAACTGCCTTGATAATCTTTTATACTTAAAAGAATATGTTGAGGATAGAGAAATATCTGACGGGGAAAAAGATATTCAAAAAAGACTTCTAGAGACTAAGGCTAAGTTTATAGAGGGTATGGACGATGACTTAAATACTGCCGATGCCATTGCAGCAATATTTGATATGGTAAGAGAGGTAAACTCTAACATTACTGCAAATACTAATCCTTCGAAGGAAATAATCGAATTCTCCCATTCGCTGATAAAAGAGCTTGGTGGAGTGTTAGGTATTGCTCAGAAGGAGAAGGAAAAAAATCTTGATAGCGAAATAGAAGAGCTTATTAATCAGAGGCAGCAGGCAAGAAAGGAAAAGAACTGGAAGTTGTCCGATGAGATAAGAGATAAGTTAAAGGACATGGGAATAGCTCTTGAGGATACCCCTCAAGGAGTAAAGTGGAAGAGAGTTTAGTGGTTGCAACTAATGTTCCTATGTTTGAAGTTTTGTAGCTTCATTATTGGGGTTAAACCCTATATATTGACCAATGAACTTTTTTTAGAACACCTTATCTCGAGAGTCTAATAAATCTTTATTAAGGAATGGATTATGATTGAAAATACATTTGATACTTTTTTAGAACAATTTAATTTTAGTGAAAGTGAAATAAACAACATGGCTCCCTTAGTATTAGCATATATAGGCGATGCGGTGTATGAGGTTTTTATACGCACACTATTGATTAGTGAAGGCAATATTCCCGTACACAAACTACATAAGCGTTCTATTGAGTATGTGAAGGCAAAAGCACAATCGGATATTATTCACCGCATAATGGAAAAGCTTAATCCCGATGAACTTAATGTGGTAAGAAGGGGAAGAAATGCTAAGTCGGGTACCATTCCCAAAAATGCTGATGTGGGAGAATATAAGTATGCAACAGGTTTTGAGTCCTTAATTGGATATTTATATTTAAGAAGAGATAACCATCGTTTGATGGAAGTTTTAAAGATGGCTATTTCAGAGGAGTAATTGCTACTTTGGATTGTTTGTAATAAGTCCCTATGTAAAACACTGTTTTTTTGAGAAGAATACAAATAAAGAAATAAAAGAAAGAGTTGAATAATATGAAGGATAACAAAAGAAGCTTTTATAAAGATAAACCTAGAAAAGGTAGCGGGCATACTGATGCAATTGATAGCAGAGCTGGACGCAACAGAAGAAATGAAAGTGGAAATAATTTTGTCAGAGGCAATGAAAAATCAGGTGAAACCCGTAATAGAATTGCAAAGGGCAAGGACAGTAAAGTAGCAAGGAGCACAAGTTACAAAGAATACTCAGAAAGACCCATAAAAGCAGAGGATGCTGAATATATGAATGAAGGTATCGACAAGCTTGAAGGAAGAAACTCAGTGCTTGAGGCAATAAAATCCAACAGGACCATAAATAAGATACTTGTATCAAAAGGAGACAAGGAAGGGTCTATTAAGCAGATAATTGCACTAGCAAGAGAAAAGGGAATTATAGTTCAGGAAACAGATCGGACAAGCCTTGACAAAATATCTACAACTCATGCCCATCAGGGAGTAATCGCTTTTGTTTCAGTTAAGGATTATGTTGAAGTTGAAGATATTCTTGAAAGTGCAAAAGCTAAAGGAGAAGCACCTTTTATAATATTATTAGATGGAATTACCGATCCCCATAATTTAGGTTCAATATTGAGGACAGCAAATGCTGTTGGTGCTCATGGGGTAGTTATACCAAAAAGGAGAGCAATCGGTCTTACCGCCGCTGTATCAAAAGCATCAGCTGGTGCGATAGAATATGTTCCGGTAGCTAGAGTTACCAACCTAAGCCAAACCATTGAATATCTTAAAGAGCAGAGTTTGTGGGTGGTCGGAACAGATCAAACGGGAGAAAAATCCTTCTATGACATAGATATGAAAGGCCCAATTGCATTGGTAATTGGTAGCGAAGGGGAGGGAATGGGCAAACTTGTCAGTGAAAAATGTGACTTTGTTGTAAACCTGCCAATGAAAGGACAAATTTCATCACTTAATGCTGCTGTTGCTGGTGCGATAGTTATGTACGAAATATTGAAGCAAAGGAGTTAAAAACAACCATACAAGTTATTTTATCCTAACATATGTCATATAGAGGTTGACAATAAAAGAAATTTTGATTATTTGCAAATTATCTATACAAAATTTAATCAAGTTGCCGATATATATATAGAGAGCGGAGTGTTTCATATATTTCCGTATTAAATATTGGAAGTGGTAGAATATTTTATAATAATACGGAGGTTAAACAGAACCGCGGCATTTGGAAATGGCTATTGAATAGATGAAAAATTTGCAAAGATTTATGTTCAGAACGTGCACAAAGTGAGCAAACATGAGGCATAAATGGACACTAAAGTAAAGGACTTGAAGCAGAAAATTATGGAAATTAATGGCGGCTAGAGTGCACAAACATGCAAGAAGGATACTTGACATGATATTTTATTTAAAATATAATAACCATATCCATGTCTTATTTACTTGACTTATTGACTTCTTATTACAGGGCATGGTGGTATTATCCTCTATTCTTACAGCATTTTTTCTCTATTTGATGTAATTAATTTATAACAAGAGGGGGCATTATTTTGAAGTCAAATGCACAGGTTGAGGTGGTTAGAACTTTTAGTACAATGCTTGATGAAGAAATAATCGATGAAACTAGAACAGGAAATGCTAGCGCCCTCGAATACTTAATTAATAAGTACAAAGGATTTGTACGCGCTAAAGCAAGGACCTACTTTCTTATCGGAGCAGACAGAGAAGATATTATACAAGAGGGCATGATAGGACTTTACAAAGCTATAAGAGATTTTAGAGAGGACAAGCTTTCATCATTTCGTGCCTTTGCGGAGCTTTGTATTACAAGGCAAATTATAACAGCTATAAAGACTGCAACAAGGCAAAAGCATATACCATTAAACTCCTATATCTCTTTAAATAAGCCTATTTTTGATGATGAATCCGACCGTACACTTATGGATATTATTAGTGAGGACTCTATAAACGATCCTGAGGAAATGGTAATTAACAGGGAGGAGTTTTCAGGTATTGAAGAGAAGATGGGAGAAATCCTAAGTGGACTTGAGTGTGAAGTTTTATCCCTGTATCTTGAAGGTAAATCCTATCAAGAAATAGCATGTGAATTGGACAGGCATGTAAAATCAATTGACAATGCACTACAGCGAGTAAAACGTAAATTGGAAAAATATCTTGAAGAAATCAAGCAATAATTCAGATAAATCAAGGAATTACCACTAGACTATTTAATGTTTTAGTGGTATAATTCTTTTTGTTTCGAATTAGTAAGCGGGTGTAATTCAATGGTAGAATATCAGCTTCCCAAGCTGACTGCGTGGGTTCGATTCCCATCACCCGCTCCACGAAAGTTCATATGCCCTCATAGCTCAGTAGGCAGAGCGCATCCATGGTAAGGATGAGGTCATCGGTTCGATTCCGATTGAGGGCTCCAATATGTAAGACCCTTGAAACGTTTGGCAGAGCTAGTTTCAAGGTTTTTTGCTGTTGTTTTAAGCATGTTATTTACCTCTCCTATCTTGGGTTTTGCAGCTAAATTAATAAATAACCAGCTAGACTCCTTCAATATAGGGGATGAGCTGGTTTTGTGTTTTGAATAAAATGTGTAGAATAACAGACTATTTCTTGACATCACCTAAAATTTTTTTGATTTCGGCAAGTTGAAGTCTTTTTTTAGTGAAATCAATACCAAATGCGGCTCCGA
>JAAYPF010000200.1 GCA_012519925.1 Clostridiaceae bacterium | reverse complement strand
GATTGTTGCTCTGTACTGATCCATTGGTGGGAACTCAATATTTACATGGCTTTGCATCCCAATACCATCAATATTACCAGCTGCTTTTGCGTCAGCTACTAATTCAATGATCTGTTCAGCTTTTCCTTCATCATACTCATTGTAATCATTGTAGTATAACATAATGCCGGTACCTTCTGAAGCTTTTCTTGCATATTCAAAGGCCTTTGTAACATAGGAATAATCTCCATAAACTGTCTTCCAATTGTTATTTGGCATAGTATAAGATGAAACAACTTCGTTACATACATCGTAAGCATAGAATACATCCGGATATTTTTCTTTGATATATCCAAATACTTGATTCATAAATTGTTCAAGACGAATATCCATTGTAGCTACATCAACATATTCACCACTATCGTCAAAGCCTTCTTTGAAGTACCAGGTTGGAGTCTGGCTATGCCATACAAAGGTGTGTCCCCTCAGCTTTAAATTATTAGCTACTGCGAAATCGCAATATTGATCCATTTTTTCAAAGTTACATATAACCTCACCTGCAGCTTGTGATGCGGCTTGATCTAATAAAGCTTCCGGCTTCATATCATTTTCAGCAGTGATACTGTTGTAGTGTGTTAATAAATTATCTGTATAAGTTTCGTCATTTAATCCATTCAAATGAACAGCTGCACCCATATAGAATTTATCACCGTATACTTCTTTTAAACTATAGCTTCCCATAGCTGCTATTGCTGCATCCAATTCTTCAATTGCTTGTTTTATTTCATCTGAGGTTGCATCAGCCTTAGCAATAACATCTTCTGCAACAGCTGCTGCTTTATTAACTTCTTCGCCATTAGTCAATGCACTTAAGTCCAAATTAGCATATCTCTTAACAACGCTCATAAAGCTTATTACAGCATTCAATTCATTATATGCTGTATCTAGTTGTTCCTGAGTTGTTGCAGTATCAATTGCTGCTTTTGCTTCTTCCAATCTCGCTGTGAAAGCTGCAACTCCTTTTGTAAATGCAGATACATCTACGTTATTAGCAGACTCAACTAATGCCATTAACTTATATGGGCTTATTCCAGGAACATCTCCCTCTCTTTTACCTTTAAGCACAACTTCTCCAAATAAGGAGGTGTTATTCCATGCACTGTCAGTAGTATCAAATAGAGTTAATGTTCCAGCTCTGCCTGAGCCAATACAATCATTTAACTGTAATTCAATACCATAAATAGTATCGTTCTCTGCAGCCTTCAGTAACTCAATTCTACCTTCAACAAGGTACTCATTCTCACCTGTCTTAGCAGCTGTATAGAAGCGGCTGGCAGCACCTGCATCATAGGATCTAACATTATTGTAATTTACTCTATAATGTACGTCATCAGCACCATAAGATGTAGACTTATTATTATTCTCATCTAAGAAAACTTCAATAGAATCTTGTTCCCAAGCATTGAAAGGATCAACTGACATGTCAGGATCTTTTACCTGTGCAAGGAAATAAATTGCATTATCATCCCATAATAACTTATATGTTACAGTTGCTTCTACAGCTGCATTGTTTTTATTTGGAGGTAGAATCTCGATTGCATTGTTCCAAACCTCATCTATTTCGCCATCAACTCTAGGTGTACCATATTTAGCAACAACTTTTCCGTCTGCTGTAAATCCCTTATCATCAATTACTATCTCAGGACTTTCAGTTTCTTTTTCAGCAAAGAATACATCTGGCAAAATGTTATATAAATACTGATTTACACATTGCCATGTATGAGTACCATCTGGTAACAATAATAAGTATAAGTTACCTTGTGATAAATCTGCGTTGTAAATGAAGATCGGATTGCCTTCACTATCTTTCTGATCTGCCATAGCTGGAATTGCATTTACCATTCCGCCATAAGCAATATCATCAGTACCAGTGGATGCGAATACATAGTAATCGTTCAACTCATAACCTTTTACGACACTTGTAAAATCAGCATTTCCTGGACCAGCACTTACTGGAAGATAATACTTGAAGTAGTCAAAGCAATTTCTCATTATAGTAAATGTACATCCAGCTCCTTGAGAGAATCCACCAACTGCACGATGACTTCTTGCAGCTTTCAGATCTTCTTGAGAACCTGATTCAGAATAAGTATTATATTTTGTTTCGATAAATGGTAATATCTCATTGATCATTTCATATTGTAATCTTCCTGATTCCATACCTCTGTATCCAGGAGTAACAATAATCATTGGATCAAGTTCACCATTGGCAATCATCATATCAAGTACTTTCTTCATTACAGTAGTTACGTTTGGATCTTCATCTCCAAATACTGTGTTTTGATTCTCTGATGTACCGTGAATTAAATATAACACATCATATTTTGTGTCTTTATCCTCAGCATCATATCCAGCTGGAAGATATACAAGCATATCTTTTTGAACTTCTTCACCACGTACTCCATCATCACTATACTCAAAGGTATCGTAGTATTCTCTTATAACAGTTCCCTTTGCATTATCGTCATAAGCCGCTCCGGTGAGATAATCAGCAGGAATTCTTCTGAACTCTTTGAGTTTTGTTATCTCTGGATCTACGTCTTTAATATCTTTATGAACAAGTTCTTTTATAGCCTGATCGATAGAAGCACAAAGTGCATCAACTTTAGCTTGATCACCTGTAGCGATTGTTTCATCCGCTTGATCAACTAATTCTTTTACTTTAGCTGCAGTCTCGTCAGTGTAACGAACTAGTTGAATGTCGTTTGCTATATTAACCATCTTCAATAAATCATATTTGTTGAAACCAATTACGTCATCAGCATTTTTTTCACTGAGAACAACTTTACCAAATTTTGTTGGACTTGCATATGCACTGCTTGTTTTATCGAACACATTCAAAGTGCCCGTTCTGTTTCCACCCTTAGCATCATTTAACTGTAACTCAATACCGTAGATATTGTTATCCTTCGCTGGATTTTGAAGTGCAATTCTAGCTTCAAGAATATAACCGATTACATTACCTTCAGCATCTTTCTTTTTAGTTACTTCAGTATATAATAGGTCCAAACTGCCACGATCGGAAGAAAGACTATTTTCACAGCTAATTCTGTAATGTCTGTCATCAAGATCAAAGATATTCTCTATAGCATTGTTGCCCTCATCTAAGAAGATTTCAACACAGTCTCTGTTATAAACTGTTCCTGATGCTACATCCAGTGCACTATCAGTAACATCTGCTAAAACATAGAGTGCCTTATCATCCCATAATGTTTTAAATTTAGCTGTTGTATCTGTTGATCCAGAACCTGATGCGGTCGCTGGAACAAAATCAACTCTATCCCATACTTGATCGATTTCACCATCAATCACTGGTGAACCAAACTTAGCAACCAAATTACCATTAGAGTCCAAACCTTTTATCTTTAACTCTGCAATTGCTTTATCTAATGCAACAATTACTTCATTCATATCATCAGTTGGTATAACTTCCTTTGCAAGAAGTTTTTCTGCATCTTCCACCGCTTTCTTAACAGCATCTACGCCCTCAGTCTGATATACGGATAAATCCATCTTTGCTGCTTTTGTAACTGCATTTACAAATGTAATTACATTATTCAAAGAATCATAAGCCGTATCTATATCCTTCTGAGTTGATGAATCTTTTGCGATTACATCTTTTGCTATATTTAACTGTGCTGTAAATGCAACAGCTGTAATATCCATCTTCTCAGCAGAATCAATTAACTTGATTAATTTGTAAGGATTTAGTCCAGTAACATCTCCAGGCTTTTTACCTGTAAGTACAATTTCGCCAAATACAGATGGTCTACTCCATGCACTATCTGTTTTATCAAACAAAGTGATCGTTCCTGCTCTGCTTGATCCAATACAATCATTTACTTGCAATTCAATTCCATAAATAGTATCGTTCTTTACAGCATTCAGTAACTCAATTCTTCCCTCTACAAGATATTCATTTTCACCAATCTTTGTAGCTGTATAGAATCGATCTCCGTCACCGTTATCAAATGACTGAACATTGTTGTAATTTACTCTGAAATGTAAGTCATCAGGACCATAAGATGAAGTCTTATCATTATTCTCATCTAAGAAAACTTCGATAGAATCTTGTTCATAAGCATTCCAAGGTGCAACTGACATGTTAGGATCTTTTACCTGTGCAAGGAAATAAATTGCATTGTCATCCCATAACACCTTAAATGTGGCAGTTGCTTCTACTGCTGCACTGTTTGTATGTGGAGGCTGAATCTCTATTGCATTATCCCAAACCTCATCAATTGTGCCATCAATTCTAGGTGTACCAAAATTGGCTACAATTCTTCCATCAGAAGTAAATCCATTCTCATCCACTTCAGTATTTACAGATGGTGGATTAGTGCTTGTAGCTGTTGGAGTAGCAACTGGTGGTGTTGTAACTTTATCTTTACCAACGATGAAAACTTTACCATCCACTTCTACATAAACCTTATAACGCCCCTCTACTTTTGGTATTGATTTCATATCTTTTACAGTAATCTTTGCTTTTGAAGCAGCCTCTGTTTCCAATTTAAGCACTGCTTTATGAGAAGCATCAATCTGAAGTGCAATTTTTGTATTGATTTTAACATCAGCAGACTTAATATTTAATTTTGGAAGCTCTTTCGTTATTCCATTGAAATTAATATCACATGATCTCAATGCGTCTATCTTAGCCTTTCCATATATGGTTAGATCTAATTTAATCTTAGGTTTAGCTATTTTATCCTTACTTTTATCTACTATAATCTCACAATCCGCATTCTTTTCAACTGTGATTTTGGCTGAATCAAAAACGTTTATTTCATTTCCTTTTGCAAATTCATGCCAGTTATGATCTTTTAAAGCACGAATTGTAACTTTCTTAAATACTCCGTAATTATGTATTGATGCCTTAGGTGCATCGACAACCAATTCTTTTTCCGAGTAGTCACCTTTTGGAATTATTAATTTTATATCTTTCTTGGATTTAATTAGAATTGTACTTGCTTTGTCTGCTTTTAAAGCCTTATCAAGTTCTTTCTGAGAAGATACCTCAACCTCTGATGACACCTTAATCTCCACTTTATCCGTACGAGATTTATTAACTGTGGTAGCTTTAATTGTTACCTTACCATTTTTTAATGCCGTTACAACGCCATTTTCATCAACCTGAGCAACTGAAGTATCACTTGATGTCCAGTTTACAGCATCAGAAGCATCTTTGGGTGTAAATGTACCATTTAAGTCATAGGTTTCACCCACTACCATGGACTGAATCTTATTATTTATTATAACCTTTTCAGCTGGTCTCCTAGAAGGTTTTTGCACAACTACTTTTGCCTCTAGAGTTTTACTACTTTTTCCTGAAGTAATCTTGCATGTGATTGTTGTATTACCTGTTTCACGTGCTTTTACAACACCCTCTTTATTGACTGTTGCAACTTTCTTGTCGCTACTTTCCCATTGGTACGTTGATTTTGACAGCTTATTTTTGATATCGAAATCATAAGATTTCCCAATCAAAATTGTCCTGAAACTTGTCTCTTCAAAAACAGGGTCTCCTTTTGCTGGTGCTGCATTAGCAAATCGAACTCCTGATGCTGCCAGATCTAGGAATACCATAGAAATGACAGCCAACATAACAATGATTTTCTTAAAGGTCTTACTTTTCTTCATAGTAGTCTCTCCTTTTTAATTATAGTGTCATGCTGTGCACAAAGTCTACAAATGTAATAGTTTACTCATTTAACGATAAGCAATTTATTACATTTATATCATTATGCTAGCACATATCCCATAATTATTCAATCAAAGTTCGTCAACATATTATCAGAATTTTTATAGAATTCCCCTGCTTTTTTTGCTTCATCTTCTAAAAAGAAAAAACATCTGCAACCTTATGGTTACAGATGTTTTGGTGAGCCATCCGCGACTCGAACGCGGGACACCTTGATTAAAAGTCAAGTGCTCTGCCAACTGAGCTAATAGCCCATGTGTTTGTGACACTATGTCCGCCACACAATTATATATAATACAACAGGGCTATAATCCTGTCAACTATATTTTAAAATTTCTTAAAAAATATAAATTGCAAGTTAAAATCATGGTAAAATTGTATAATGTAACATCGCCACTATTTTCGGGATGTCAAGGACGAGCATAGCTCGTTCGTCGGAGTCAAGACCTAAGGCTCTTTTAATCAACAAAAAGGGATATGCTTTGTAGAAAATATCTACAGCACTCTCCCTTTTTAAATAGCATAAATAATCGGTATCTAAATACAACTTGACCAACTACCATAAAAGCTCACAACTCTTAGTTTTTGAACCACTAAATTAAACTTATTTAAAATTATTAAACAACAATTGTCTGTTCTCTTTCTTTACCTACTCCAATTAGCTTTATTTTGACGCCTACAACCTCTTCAATCCTTCTTAGGTACTTCTTTGCATTCTCTGGCAAGTCACTAAAGCTTCTAACATTTGAAACATCCTCGTCCCATCCGTCAAACTCTTCATAAATAGGCTCACATTTAGCAAGTTCTTTCAGGCTAGCTGGGAAAGCTTTCGTCTCCACACCATTCTTATTGTAAGCCACACAAAGCTTGATTTTAGGAATCTTTCCAATTGTATCTACATGGTTTATAGCAAGTCCGGTTAAGCCATTAACTCTTGCAGCAAACCTTATCATAACAAGATCAAGCCAGCCACAACGTCTTGGTCTTCCAGTTGTTGTACCATACTCATGCCCAAGATCCCTAATGATATCACCTATCTCATTATCCTGTTCAGTTGGAAAAGGTCCAGCTCCAACCCTCGAAGTATATGCCTTTAAAACACCATAAACCTCGTCTATATATACAGGTCCGATTCCCGCACCTGTACAAACTCCTCCTGCAATTGGATTAGATGATGTAACATAGGGATAAGTTCCAAAATCAAGATCTAGAAAAGTTGCTTGAGCTCCTTCAAACAAAATATCTTTTCCCGACTCAATATTATCAAATATTATGCTATTTGAATCTATAACATGAGATTTTAACTTCTTGGCATATTCTAAATATTCTGAAATAACCTCATCCTCATTAATTGCCTGTCCACCGTATACCTTCTCTATAATAAGATTTTTAACTGCAAGATTCTCCTTTACCTTTTGGACAAACAACTCTTCATCTATTAAGTCACACATTCTTATTCCACATCTTTCTGTCTTGTCCGCATATGCAGGTCCTATGCCCCTTTTTGTCGTTCCTATGGAATTTGCTCCTCTAAACTTCTCCTGAAGCTCATCCAAAAGTCTGTGATATGGCATTATAACATGTGCTCTGTCACTAATCAAAAGCCTATCCGTATTAACTCCTTTATCAGTAAGTCCCTTCATTTCCTTTAATAATACTGCCGGATCCACAACTACTCCATTTCCAATTATGCAAGTCTTCCCACTGTGAAGAATGCCTGAAGGTATAAGGTGCAGTGCATATTTTACACCATCTGCCACTATAGTATGCCCTGCATTATTACCACCTGAAAAACGTACAACCACGTCGGAGGTTTTGGCAAGCATATCTATATACTTTCCCTTTCCTTCATCACCCCATTGTGTGCCTATCACTACTCTGGTAGCCATTCTACCATTCCCCCTATTCCGGAAGTCAGACCACAAATAATAGCTCTTAATGGTACTGCAAATTTCCTTATTTTTAACACAATATAAATTATAACGGTAAAACAAAACAAATACAATAAAAACCTTATTTCTTTATTATTATACTAAGATATGAACAATAACACAACTGCCTTTCCGAATATTAAAACCAATTTTGCATATATAGTTCGGATTTGTTATAGCCAAATAATTTTTTATTTCACTCTTTTTTCTTTATTTATAGCCTTTGTTTACGTTTAAGTCATTATTGATAAAACATAAAAATAAGACACATCATTCGTGTCTTATTCTCTAAATAAAGCAATTATATAAAATAACTGGTCAATAAAAGTAAATACTGTCCAGTTATCTTATATAATCCTACAAATAAATTTAAATATTATTCGTTCTCTTTTTTAGCAAAGTATTCATTCAACTCTTTAACAAGTTTTTCTGGATCTATACCATGAACTGCACATGCCTCTTGAATACTTTCACCTGATGAAGACGGACAGCCCAAACAATGCATACCATTATTTAAAAATATTGGTGCAGTCCCCCTATCAATTCTTAATACCTCTGAAATTATCATATCCGATGTAATCTTTCCCATAATTTTTCCTCCTATACTCAAATTGTTACGTAAGTTTACAAACCACTAGGTATTATACACCAACTATAACTAAAAATATACCCTATTATTCATTTCAAAAATATCTATTTTTTTTGAACTAAAAATAGAGGGTTAATTTTTGATACCACCTATTAAGTTTGTCTAAACATTTTCTTTCCTGTTTCATAGAGATTATTACCTAAGCTATCAATAATAACGGTTACAGGGAATTCTTTTACAGTAAGCTTTCTTAAAGCTTCTGTTCCTAAATCAGGAAAGGCAATTATCTCTTCTTGAACAATTGTCTTTGCTATTAATGCTCCAGCACCTCCAATGGCTCCTAAATATACAGCACCATATCTCTTCATGGCTTCAATAACACTATTGTCCCTTAAGCCCTTTCCTATCATACCTCTGAGCCCTAACTCGATTAGTTTAGGAGTATAGGCATCTACGCGTCCACTTGTAGTTGGTCCCGCAGAGCCAATAACTTCTCCTGGCTTTGCTGGACAAGGTCCTACATAATATATGATCTGATCCTTTATATCAAAAGGCAGGCTTTTTCCTTCTTCCAGCATACCTATCATTCTTTTATGAGCTGCATCTCTAGCAGTATAAATAATACCACTTATGTTTACTATATCTCCTGCTCTAAGCTTTTTAACCTCTTCATTACATAAAGGTGTTTGTAGATTGTAAACCAATTTCTATCCCCCCAGTATATTTTTATAACTCAATTTCTGCGTGTCTTGTTGCATGGCAATTTATATTTACAGCAACTGGAAGACCTGCTATATGTGTAGGGTATACTTCTACATTAACAGCTAAAGCAGTTGTTCTTCCACCAAGTCCTGACGGACCTATCCCTAGCTTGTTTATTTCCCTCAATAAGTCAGCTTCAAGTTCCTTAACATATCCAATATCACTGCGTTGGTCTATTGGTCTCATAAGTGCCTTTTTAGCTAACAAAGCAGCTTTTTCCATAGTACCTCCTATCCCTACTCCTACTATAATAGGAGGACATGGATTAGGTCCAGCATTATCAACAGAATCTATAACAAATCTTTTAACCCCTTCTAATCCTTCTGCAGGTTTTAACATTTTTAAAGTGCTCATATTTTCACTTCCGAACCCCTTAGGTGCAACCGTAATTTTAAGTTTTTCACCTTCTACGATATTATAATGGATCACGGCTGGTGTATTATCCTTTGTATTGACCCTTTCTATCGGGTCTTTTACAACAGACTTTCTAAGGTACCCCTTTTCGTATCCTCTTCTTACGCCTTCATTTATTGCATCGGTGAGTCCTCCGCCAGTTATATGTATTTCTTGCCCTACATCAGCAAATACCACTGTCATGCCAGTATCTTGGCAAATTGCAACTCCTTTTTCTTTCGCAATATCAGCATTTTCAACTAGCTTTTTTAGTATGTCCCTGCCTGTTTCAGATTCTTCAGTTTCAAGTGCCTTCTTTATGCCCTTTAATATATCTTCATTAAGATAATAATTTGAACTTTTACAAAGTTCTTCAACAGCTTTAGTTACTGTTTCAGTGTCAATTGTCCTCATGAGTACCTCCATCTCCTATAACATCTTATAACAACATAACAATAATAGTATACTAAAAAACAACTCCTTTTTACATTCCCAATTTAAATTAAAATTAAAAATTTGTTCATACATGGATATCAATATTCTGTTATAATTATTATAAGGTATCCTCTTAGCTTAATCCTTTGAAGTGTATTTTGTTTTGAATTCTTACTAATATTATGAAATTCCCAATATAAGCTTAACAAATTACCATAATTCAATTTTATCTCAATTTGTTAAACTTTATTATACCAAACAAATATGCTAGTATTACCTTTGGATTTTATTGAGTTTGGATACTTAATTTATGTAGTTCAATAAATGAAAGGGGTTGTAAGTTTGGATTCTCCTAAAAATATACTTGTATGCGTTACTCAACAAAAAACATGTGAAAGATTGATTAGGAAAGCTGCTAATTTGAGAGATGATTTAAAAGGCGAACTCTTCGTAATACATGTTGCAAAGAACGCATGGAACTTCTTAGGCAACAAAAAAGAAGGAGAAGCACTCGACTACCTGTTTAGAATTTCTAAGTCTGTAGGTGCTGATTTATCAGTATTGAAGTCAGATAATATAGTAGAAACAATAGTTGAATTTGTAAGAGAAAAAGAAATTTCATATATTGTAATGGGTGAATCCCCAAATGATCATAGAGAAAACAATTTTTCTTACGAATTGAAATGTTTGCTAACTGATGTAGAAATAAAAATAGTACCTCAAACAGAAATATAATGCTATTTTCCAAAAAAGTGTTGGTTAATCCACCACTTTTTTGTATAAAGGTTTAGCGGGATCAGTAAAATTTATATTTTAACATAATTTTGCATAATATTATACACATTACGAACTTAATTTTCAAGAAAAATATAATAAAATAAAAAAAGTTGCTTATAACCATGATTTTATCAAGAATAGCTTGACTTTCTTCTGTTTTCATTATAAAATATTGTCGAATTCCAAATATAGGAGGTTGTGTACATGAACAAAACAGAATTAGTAAATTCAATTGCTTCTAAATCGGGTTTGAACAAGAAGAACAGTGAAGCTGCATTAAATGCTTTTATTGCATCTGTTCAAGAGACTCTAGAAAAAGGCGATAAAGTTGTACTTGTTGGCTTTGGAACATTTGAAGTAAGAAAGAGAGCTGCTAGAAAGGGAAGAAACCCACAGACTAAGAAAGAAATCACAATCCCTGCATCAAAGGCTCCTGTATTTAAAGCTGGTAAAGGTCTAAAGGATATTGTTAATAAGAAAAAGAAATAATTATTAATAAATATTAAAGTCCTGTCTAATATTAGACAGGACTTTAATATTTATCATCTGATTCCCACGGAAATTCTGATTTTATCTACCATCATAGCGATACACTCTGAATTTGTAGGCTTTCCCTTAGTATAACTTATGGTGTATCCAAACAGCGAATCTATAGTATCGAGGTTTCCCCTAGACCATGCACTTTCAATAGCATTTCTTATTGCTCTTTCAACTTTTTGTGAAGTAGTATTAAATTTTTCCGCAACAGCAGGATACAAACTTTTTGTTATTGAACTAAACATCTTTGAGTTTTTAACTGTTAGTACAATTGCTTCACGAAGATATTGATACCCTGCCATATGTGGTGGTATTCCAAGATCATGCATCAAGTTTGTAACCTCAACTTCAATATCATATGTACGATCTAAGGCATGGGCATGTGCGAACTCAGTATTTTTGTTTACTGTTCTATTAGAAAACGCCGAAAGGTACTTTTCCTCGTATAACTGCCTGATCCTTGTTACTAACACTTCTACATCAAAGGGCTTTATTATGTAGTATTCTGCACCTAATGATACAGCCTTCTGAATAAACATATCCTGACCAATTGCAGATAACATAATAAAAATAGGCTTGTTCTCCATCTTATGAGTCTCAAGTTTTTCTAAAACACCTATTCCATCAATATTGGGCATAATAACATCAAGCACAACAACATCTGGTTTTATCGACTTAATCATATCTATAGCCTGCATTCCATCTTTTGCTATACCCACAACATCCAAATCATCATATTGATCTATATACTCTTTTAGCAAATCTACAAATTCGAGATTATCATCAGCAATTAAAATCGAAATCTTTTCTTTCATTTCATACTCCCTTTACCAAAGTCATTATAAATAATAACCTATTAAATATTTTCAGTGCAAAGCCAGTGTTAGAAGTTAAAGCTTCTAAATATACTAACAATGCTTACTATGCAAAATATAATTTGCAATTTGTCTATTAAATTTAGTGAGTAACCGCTCACTTTTTGGAATTTCCTATATTACTATTATAATATAAAAATCGCTAAAATAATACATTTAGTTATAAAACCCATCAATAAATTTCTATTTCTCCATTACAATCGCTCACGTATTTTACAAATTCAGGAAACGTGACATTCATAGCTTCTGCAGAGTCTATAAGGGTCTCACCTTCACTATTTAATCCTGCTACTGCTAAAGCCATAACTATACGATGGTCATCATATCCATTTAACCTACATCCCTTAAGTTTACTTTCACGAATAATAAGCCCATCCTCTAATTCTTCAATGTCTGCTCCCATTTTTTGAAGTTGTTCACACATAACATGTATTCTATCAGTTTCCTTCAACCTTGCCTGGGGAACATTTATAAGTCTTGTCTCTCCACTTGCAAAGCATCCGGCAACAGCCATAGCTGGCAGGGCATCAGGAATGGCATTCATATCTACCTCTCTACCACAAAGACCATTACCCTTAATAATAATACGATTGTTCTGCCTAATTACTTTTGCTCCCATATCCTCGAGTATAGAAAAAACAGCCTTATCTCCCTGAGGATCTGTTATATCAAGATTTTCCAACACAAACTCTTCTCCGGATATAGCTGCTAAAACAGCAAAAAAGGTTGCAGATGAAAAATCTCCAGGAATAGTAACATCAAAAGGCTTATATTTTTGATTTCCCTTTATATAAAAAGATTTGTACTGATTGTTCTCATATTGTATACCTAGTTTATCCATCCACCATGTTGTTATGTCAACATAAGGAATTTCATTAAGTCTAGTAAGTATTACTTCTGTGTCATTTTCAACTAAAGGTGAACTTATTAAAACAGAAGAAAGAAACTGGGAAGTAACAGAGTCAAGTTCTGTCTTACCACCTTTTAGTTTTCCTCTTATCACCACTGGTGCCATACCATTATTTTTAGTTGAAAAAGCCTCCCCTCCAAGATTATTTATTGCATTTATTAGAGGTGCTAAAGGTCTTCTACGAACTTGATAGTCCCCCGTAAAAACGGAATATCCCTCACCTAATGCAGCTGCATACATTCCAATTCTTAGAGTGGTTCCAGAATTACCAACATTTATAACATCTGGAGGAATAGATGGATTTCCATTAATACCATCAATAATAAACTTATTATCAAATAAATCTATTTTTGCTCCTAATGCTTTACATACCTCAACTGCGGAAAGTGCATCACTTGAAATAAGGGGATTACATACTCTTGATTCGCCCTCAGCAAGACTAGCCATAAAAAGTGCTCTTATTGTATGAGATTTTGATCCTGGAATTGTCACATTACCACTTGCTTTTGATTTTCTAACTTTTAGTATCATTACAACCTCTCCCTTCTACCGTACTACCTTGATATTTCATATAATTAGTGTTTAAATGGCTGCCAAAACACAAAGCTTAATATAATCAACATTAATTCATGCTTCACAAAACACGTCAATTATTGCCAAATCCCCTACTATATATTAACATACAATGATAAAATGTTAAACATAATATTGATTTGTCTAAGATTCTAATTTCACTTTCACCATGTTTATAAGGCATTTTATGCGTTGCAAAATAATGTTTCTATGTATGAAGCTTTTATCTTCATTATTGGGTTTTAGCCATATATTGACTAATGAATTTTTTAAAAACACCTTACTGCTTTGTGCTTTAAATATATATCTAAAAATAAAAAAAGTACTGTAATTTATATCAAAATTATGCTAAAATATAAATACATATGCAGTAGACACTTAAGTATAGAGTTATAATTTTCATAAGGCTAAGCCAAAGGCAACTGAGCTTTAAAAAGAATCTCACCCTTAAGTGTATTTCCCTAAAACTATCAAAAAAGAATAATGTGTTTCTTAGCAATAGAATTATTAAAATAAAGAATAGGAATTATTTATGAGCCAAACAATATTACTTATAGACTCTTCCGAATATGAAAGAGAAAAAATTAAAATAACATTTGATAATATAGGAGATTTTCAATTTATCGAAATAACAAGCACCAATATGTATAAACAAAATATCCAGAATTTTTCCGGATTATCACTTATAATTATTGATATTTCCTTTCCTTCTGAAAAAGAAGGCTTTGAAGTTATTTCTTCTCTGAGAAAAAACCCCACTACAGCAAATATACCAATTATAATTATTACCAAATCGGATAATATTGAATATAAAAGTCATGCACTCAAATTTAATGTAAGTGATTTTATTGTCAAACCATATCAAACTAAGCGTTTAGAGAATTCTATAATAAGCATTTTGAAATTAAAAAACCAATTTAGATATAATCTAGATAGTGCAAATGTTATAACCATGTCTGTAGAAGACTACATTTCGAAGGAATTTAAAATAGCTTCAAGATCAAACCAAAATTTATCAATTGTGTTTATAACACATATAGCCATAGAGAAAGAAACTTCTGAAAACACAGAAGTACTAACTTTATCACAAATCAAAAAAATATACTCTATGGCTATCAATAAAGTAAAAGCGGCCTCTAGGTCGACAGATACCGTTATCTTCAATAAAGACAAGGACATTTTGGTAATACTACCCTTTACAAACGCTCAAGGTGCTGAAACAGTTGTAAGCAAAATAACCGATAACCTTAAACAAGGTTTGCAAAACCTAAACATTCCTACCGATTTCTTTTATACAGTTTATACGACTTTTCCCCGCGACGGGAAAACCTTTCAAGCTGTTATGGAAAAAACCATTAAAAAAGTTGAAGATAAAATTATGCTTGAAAAAATAACAAATATAGGTTTGAACAAATTCGATCATGCAAGGAAAACCTATCGCAAGTTTAATTAGATACTTAACACCCTTCACACTTGCTATTTTAAACTTTAAATCTTCCCCCTGTTATAGTCATTCCTGTGATATGTTCTTACTTCTAAATTCTGTTTTCTTTGGCGGTGGTGGTCCGTAAAATTGGTAATAGTTACATAAAATTCTACCATTGTATAATTTTCTTTTTTTATTAGCTTTTCTGCCAAAAAGCTTTTCGAACTCCTGATGGGATGACAAAATATAATGAGACCAAGTATCTAGTGAACTAAATACTGTTCCCATTTGTCGATAAAGATTTTCAATCTCCTTTGTCTGTCCGAGACGCTCACCATACGGAGGGTTACATATTATAAATCCATACTTTTCTTTTGAACGGATATCTGACATAGGCATCCTCTGTATATGTATATAGTCATCTACACCTGCCTTCTTTGCATGATATCTTGCAAGACTTATGGCATCCTCACTTATATCTGTCCCTTGAATTTTAAGCTCTCTATCAACCTTTATCATACTACGTGCTTCTTTTCTAGCATCAGCCCAGAGAACTTTAGGAATATTAGGCCATTTCTCGGCATCAAACTCGCGGTCTAAACCCGGTGCTATATCTAGCCCAATCATTGCTGCTTCAATTGGAATAGTACCTGAACCGCAAAAAGGATCAAACAGAGCTCGGTCCTTCCTCCACCTGCTAACAAGTATTAAAGCACTAGCCATAGTTTCTTTGAGTGGTGCTCCCCCTACAAGCTTCCTATAGCCTCTTTTATGAAGTCCAGAGCCGCTTGTGTCTATTGTTAATGTTGCCATATCTTTAAGCAATGCAACTTCAACCCTATAGCGAGGACCTGTTTCTTTAAACCACTCACATTTATATTTTTGCTTGAGCCTTTCAACAATAGCCTTTTTTACAATTGCTTGACAATCAGAAATACTGAAAAGTTTTGAATTAACTGACTTCCCGTCCACAGGAAATTCTCCATCTTCAGGTATCCACTGTTCCCATGGCAGTGCTTTTGTCTTTTCAAATAATTCTTCAAAAGATGTTGCTTTAAACTCTCCCATTTTTAATAATACACGGTCTGCAGACCTAAGCCATAAGTTAGTTTTGCATATAGCACTTTCATCACCTGAGAAAGTTACTTTTCCGTTTTCCACATATTGGTCGACATAACCTAGCTTTTCAAGTTCTCTACCAACGACTGCTTCTATTCCAAAAGCAGATGTTGCTATTAAATGCATTTTCCCCATATAATAATACCTCAACTCTGTTTCGTAATTAATACTTAGTACTTATTATATCACTTCGTTCGAAAGAAGCGTAATAAATTTTAAGGAAATTTCCTTTCTAGACGCCACATTATAAGTTATTTTTTTAATTGACTAAAACATCGTTTTTTACTCTTTCACTCATATTAATAATACCAACGACTAATTCTCACAGTTTTTATCTACAGTAATACCTGTTTCTAGTGTAGGCTCTAAACATTCATCTATTGTTACTTGTAGTATTTCGTTTACAGATGCACCTCCACACAGTATTCTAATTAGCTCATCTATTGCTTCTAACTCTTTTTTATTATAAGAATACTTCTTAATAATTCTTTTAAACCCATTAAATAATCTTTGTTCATCATTTGCATTAATCTCGTCTTTAAGAATTTGTGAGAATATACCTGGTAAACTGCACACATTCTTTTCCATATCCTCAAGCTCTTTTATTAAGTCCATTGTACCAGTAAAATTATTAGTCTCTATGATGTATTCCTCCCTTTCGTATATTGAGCACGCAAAATATATTATTTCAAAAACAATGTGTATTCAAAGAATAACATGTTATTTTTACTACATTTCTTAATTCTGCTTCTTTGCTTGTAGATCCATTTTATTATTCCATATATCCTCTCAGTTTATTACTTATTCTTGCTTATTCGATGTACCGATTTGAGAATTTTTATACTTATCTAAGTCTAGTTTAATCAAATTGCTTTAAAACTCATTGATAATATATTATTTTTGTGGTATAATTTTATTAGACAATTTAATTTGCGTTAATTTGTTAAAGGCAAATCTATCGAAAGATAGAGACGCAAAGCTACGGGTCTACGGTCTTATGACTACGACAGCCGGGTTGCCAAGTGTTTAAGAGAGTGATATACTTAAGTGCTCTTATTGGTAATCCCCAATAAGAGCCTTTTTATTTGCTCCTTCTCTTAACCTTAAAAACCTTTCGACAATAGCAAACTCAATGAAAATTGAGGACGCAAAACTACAGGTCTAAGGTACATTTACTATGATGGCTGAGTTACCGAAAAAGGGAGGAATTAATATGAAAAAATCTCTGCACTACTTCGTTTTAGTACTCATTGTTTTCACCTTATGTTTAACCCCTATTCAAGCTTTAAGTTCTGGAAAACTAGGAACCATTTTATCTAATGGCGTAGCCCTTGAAGAGCTACCAAATTTAGTGAATGGTAAAGTTGTGCTTAAAGGAAGTACATCAAAAGACAAAATTAAAGTTATTGTTTCAAAGGACAATATCGCAAATTGGTATGACGTTAACCTAACTAATGGAAAGTATAACGAAGAAATATGGCTTATAAATGGAAAAGGCAAATACAAAGTTTCTGTTGTTGTTCATGAATACGATAGAACCTATTCTTATGGACCTACCATTGAAATAAATAACAATGTAGATGTTAATAGATTTCTAGTTCCTACTAAACATGTCGAAAGTAATAATGAGGAAATAATCGAGCTCGCAAAAAACATTACTCAATACTCTACAACTTCTATTGACAAAGCAAAAGACATTTATAATTGGGTCTCAAAAAATATTGAGTACGACTATGATAAATATTTAAGACAGGTAAACAAGAACTATGACAATGAATATGGTGCACTACATACATTAAGAACTAAAACAGGTGTCTGTTATGACTACTCAGTACTTGTAGCAGCGTTAGGCAGGTCGGTTGGTCTTCAAGTGAAAGTTATAAAAGGAAACTTTGTAAACCCTTATCGAAATGAGCTCCATGCGTGGAATGAAATATACATACCGGAAGAAGATCGTTGGATAAATGTCGATACAACCTTTGCACATAGTCTAGGCACTAATTATTTTGATAATAGTGATTTTTATGTAGATCACGAAAAGCTTTCAGAATATTAGTAAATATAATGAGAAAGCATGAGTAAAAAACTGAATATTTGATATACGAAAATGACTTTACAATCTATAAACTAATTTATATAACAAGGAGCATACCAAAGGGATATGCTCCTTGTTGTGTTCCTTAGGATTAATTGATATCAAGTTATAAATTACTTTACTAAAACTTCTTCACTCTTAGAATCCACATAATACTTGTGATCTAGAGCAGCTTCTGCTATATCTTTATAAGCCCAGTAATCTTTAGGTACGTCAGAGAAACTCAAGGTTGCCCCATTCAATGGTCCTCTTTTTAATGCTCTATTCACCATTACAACACATTCATCACGCTTAATTTTTGCCTCTGGTTTAAAAGTTTTATCAGAATAGCCGTTTATATATTTCAAATTTGCCAGTTCTAATATATAACTTTTAGCCCAATGATTATCAATATCGGTAAAATTGTTACCTAAATTGCTACTAGCTTTAAGATCAAGCATCTTGTAAATAACAGTTGCAAACTCACCTCTTTTTATTGTATCATCAGGTCTAAAAGTGCCATCAGGATATCCTTTAAACAACCCTGCCTTTGCTACAAGTTCAATAGACTCTTTTGCCCAATGATTATTGGCTACATCTGGGAAACTAATGTTGCTATTGTTTGATACCGATGATGTCTTAACAAATTTTGCAACTATAACTGCAGCTTCAGCTCTTGTTATTTCTTTTTTAGGTCTGAAACAACCATCGGGATATCCCTTAATATAGGCTTTATGCTCTCCTGTTACAGCCCCTCCCGGTATAACAGGTGTTGGCTCAACTATACTCGTGGATGTAGGTTTTGGTGTCTTAGTTGGTGTAGCCTTAGGAGTATTTGTAGCTGTTCCTTTATAGTTTAGTCTAATTGTTCCGTATTCTATATTTGCGGGTATTGCTTTTAAATCTCTATCACCAAATGCCATTTTACTCGTCTTTATTATAGTTGTAGTACGCTCGTCAGTTATCACTTTAAATTTAAGGTTTATAAATATACCATCATTACGGATATATTCCTTTGTCATTGTGTAATCTAAGAAAAGAAGTTTTACTACTCCATCCTTTTCTTTATTAGCAGCAAAATTTGTATTTGGACTAATAACAATGCTACCTGCTGTTGCATCTATATATCTAAGCTTATCTTCATCATAGGTTATAGTTAAGTTTCCTGTAAATATTCCCTTAGAGGGTACGTTTCTAAGTCTAATAGGAACTGTTATTTCTTCACCATATGCAGCAGAATCCGAGTCAATCTTAACTAATAATCCCGTTGGTGTTGGTGTTAATTTTGGTGTTGCTGTGGGTGTCGGAGTCACTGTTGAGCTTCTTGCCTTAATGCTATTTGGCTGTACAACAGAATATCCTGATGTTATACGATTACCATACCAATCAAACAAAATTGTACCTGTTATCGCATTTGGTAAACTGCTTGTATCTTCAAAATAGACAGAAGTATTGCCTTCTTTTAAAACTCTAAATCCGATTACACCTAATATACCACTTTTTTCTGCATCTGAGTTATTTCTGTAAGCTTCTAGGTTAAGATAAGCTTTACTGAAATTTAAAACACCCTTATTTAAATCATTGTCAGCCTCTTTAAAAGGACTGTAATCATTATCTACTAATAATCCTCCATCCTCTGGTACTGTATTGTTTTTATAAGGTGTACCTGTTTTGGCATCTACAGCCATTAATACGTTTGGATCGTATTTTATATTTATATGGCAACCAGCAAAATTGTCTATGTTATTAATCTTTATAGTAGCTTTTATAACGTCTCCGACCACTGCTGTTTCTTTATTAAAATCAATTGATATGTAGCTATTTGCTGATGTACTTGTTGGTGTTGGTGTGGGTGATTTCGTCGCTGTAGCTGTTACTGTAGGGGTCTTTGTTGCTGTAGCTGTTACCATAGGAGTCTTTGTCGCAGTAGCAGTTACTAAAGGAGTCTTTGTTGCTGTTGATGTACTTGTTGGTGTTATAGCTACAGTGGGGGTAGGTGTTGTAACTACAGTAGGTGTTGAAGGAACTCTTGCTTTAATACTTTCCGGTTGTCTTACTTCATATCCAGAAGGAATTCTGTTACCATCCCAATCAAATAATATCGTTCCATTTATTCCATTAGGCATACTGTCAGTGTTTTCAAAATAAATTTCAGTCTCCTTTAATTTTAATACTTTGAAACCTATAACAGCGATTGTGCCCGTATTCTCATCAATTGCACTATCCTTATATTCTTGGTAATTTAAATAGGTCTTACTAACATTAAGAATTCCATTTTGAAGATCATGGGCTGCCCACTGAAAACTATCGTAATTAGGATCAACTAATAAATTACCTATTGACGGTGTTGTGGAATCTGTGTATGGTTTGCCTGATTCTGGATTTACTGCTTGCAATACTTCAGGATCAAACCTAATATTAGCTTGATATCCCGAGAATTTTGGTATGTTATTTATCTTTATTGTAGCAGTTATTATGTCATCTAACTCGATTATTGTTTGATTAAACTCCATTGTAATATAAGAATCACTACTTGCATTTACCTTAGAAGATACTTGAAAACACATTGTCATCAATAACACGAAAATGGCAGCTAAGCTTATTGCTTTTTTCATTATAAATTCCTCCCACAAAGTAAAAAATTGAAATTTTATTATAGGCAGTATATACAGAAAACAAGTAAGACTTAGAAAAAATTAAGCAAATTCAATATAGTTTATTTTCTAAAGTTAACTTCTTTTCCACACTACCTTAATTTTATAGTTTGTTTTGTATAGTTTTAAGATGCAGTAACGAGAATTTTAGGATAATATCTACAAATCAGAATTAGGTTAATGCTACAAATCTAGGATAAGACTATTAAGAATGAAAATTAAGTATAGAAAATTAATAAAATGCAACCTTCAAACTATTGATTTATCTAAAAATTCTCCCCATAAAAAAATTAGTACTTCCTTATATTGTTATTATATATTAAAAGTGTTCTAGTTTCAAGTAACAATATTTATTAGGGTGTATGAATCAATTGCTAAGAAAAATTTTGATTTACTGAAGTAATATATATTAATTTAATAAGTCATTATAGCATAATTTAAAAATATGCGTTGTTTGTCGCTTTTATACTTATTTACTTCATTTATTTCACCAATAAAAGAACATCCTTACCCGTTAACAAAAGGTAAGGATGTTAATTCATCAAGCACTACTTTACATACAATCTTTCAAAGTCTCCATCCATAATATAACTATGATCAAGAGCACCTTCTGCTATATCTTTGAATGCCCAATGCGTTTCAGGCACATCTGGGAATATTTGCGTTGTTCCATATAACGGTCCTCTCTTAAGTGCTCTATTTAGCATCGCTACACTCTCACAGCGTTTAATATTTGATTGAGGCTGGAAAGTTCCATCGGGATATCCGTTAATATATTTTAGCTCCGATAGCTTCTCAATGTATACTTGAGCCCAATGTCCCTTTGCGTCTTCAAACTTGTAGTTGCTAATATTTTGGTCCTTAATACCAAGGAATTTATACACTATCGTTGCAAATTCAGCTCTTGTGATTTTCTGATCGGGCTTAAACGTACCATCGGTATATCCTACAAAGTATCCTTTATCAGTAGCATATTTAATAGCCCACAAAGCCCAATGTGTCTCTTTTACATCTGGGAAACTTATTTTATCATTTAAATAAGTTATATCACCACCAGAAAGCTTTGCTAAAATTGTAGCTGCCTCTGCTCTTGTAATGTTGTTTTCTGGTAAGAACAACCCATCAGGATAACCTTTTAAGTACGCAGTATGACTTTGCACATTTAGACCAGGATATTCCGGGGTTGGCTCAACTGCCGTTGGCATAGCTGTTGGCGTCACACTTGGTGTTGATGTTGCCTTAGGCGTTTCCGTTGGTTTAGGTGTCGGTGTTTTCTTCGAACCACCGCCGCCTCCGCCTGAGCCGCCACCTCCACCTGAACCACCGCCACTATCTTTAGTCGGTGCTGGTGTCTTTACCGGTGTACTTGTTACGGTAGCTGTCGGTGTTGGCGTCTTCACTGGCGTACTTGTTACGGTAGCTGTCGGTGTTGGCGTCTTCACTGGCGTACTCGTTACGGTAGCTGTCGGTGTTGGCGTCTTCACCGGCGTACTCGTTACGGTAGCTGTCGGTGTTGGCGTCTTCACTGGCGTACTTGTTACCGTAGCTGTTGGTGTTGGCGTCTTCACTGGCGTACTTGTTACGGTAGCTGTCGGTGTTGGCGTCTTCACCGGCGTACTTGTTACGGTAGCTGTTGGTGTTGGCGTTTTCACCGGCGTACTTGTTACCGTAGCTGTTGGTGTTGGCGTCTTCACTGGTGTACTCGTTACCGTAGCTGTCGGTGTTGGCGTCTTCACTGGCGTACTTGTTACCGTAGCTGTCGGTGTTGGCGTCTTCACCGGCGTACTTGTTACCGTAGCTGTTGGTGTTGGTGTCTTCACTGGCGTACTCGTTACGGTAGCTGTCGGTGTTGGCGTCTTCACCGGCGTACTTGTTACGGTAGCTGTTGGTGTTGGCGTTTTCACCGGCGTACTTGTTACCGTAGCTGTCGGTGTTGGTGTTTCTATCCGAACTATTTCAATCTTCCCATTGCTGCAAACGACATTTTCAATCTCTTCAGTTCCAGAATAATAGAAAAATGTGTGTGCACCGTTAGCTGTAATATCATAAACTTCTCCAACTTTTGCACTATCGTTAACCATGAAGTCAACGGTCGCAAAAATTCCATTATTATATATCATTCTTGAACCATCAAAATCTGCTTCAAAGGTCATTGATACAAAGCCATACTCATTATTATAGTAAGTATTGAAATCATCAATGTTTGCAATCAGTTCACCAGCATTTACACCTATAGCACTAACTTTTTCCGAATCAAAATTTGCTCTGATACTTAAGGTGTATATACCGGAATTAGGAACATTACTAAAAACTATTGGAATACTAACTAAAGAACCACTTGCTGCTTTTGCACTTCCTATATCTAGCTGCATGTCAGCTCCAACGTTAATATTTCCGTCAAGATAAACAATACCTAAAATTTCATTTATTGCTGTTGAATAAAAAAATGTATTTGTAGTTACAGTAGCAATTTTAAACACGTCACCTTTTACAGCATTTTCAGGTATTTGAAACTTTAATATAGCGAGTACTCCGTCAGTCTTTATTCTTCTTGTTTCATCAACGGGAGACTCAAAAGTCAATGTAACAATACCATTTGTTTTATTTATATAGTAGTTCATATCATCTGGATCCTGAATTAATTGCCCCGGCTCTACTGCTATAGCATTCAACTTAGTATTATCATAACTAACAGAAAAGCTATTCGTATAAATTCCTGATAAAGGAACATTTATAAGATTAATCGGAACACTAACAATACTACCAGGTTTTCCACTGATACTACCAATCTCTACATTTAAATTTGAACCAACGGTAATTGATCCATCATTACATAAAACATTTTCTATCTCATCCACTCCTGTTGAGTAGAAGGATGTTCTTGAGTGATTTGTAGTAAGATCATAGGTTTCGCCAACAGGATTCGTTTCACAAATCTTAAATTTCACAAATGCAAATACTCCATCACTATCGACCATTCTACTTTCATCAATAGGAGCTTCAAAGACCATTGATACAAAACCATACTCATTATTGTAATATGATGTAAAGTCTGTATCGGCTTCAATTAAATCCCCTGGCTCCACACTAACCACACTCAATTTACTTTCATCAAAATCTATGCTTAAACTCAATGTATATATACCTGTTGTTGGTACATTACTAAAACTCACTGGTACAGACACGATACTACCTGGTTCTTCGCTAACTCTACCAATGTCTACCTTTAATTGCTCTGCAGCCTGTACAATTGATAATGAAGAAGCACTTAGTATAATACATAATATTAGGAATAAGCATGTCATATTTCTAAAGCCATATAAGCTTTTGCTGCATTTTTTTACCATATGCGTTTCCTTCCTTTTTACCTTATGTGAACTAATATATTATATTTAAGGTTTATTCGTCCTCTTCAGCAGGAAATATAAATATTTTTCCTAATACGTATTCCCTTACTAGTATTGCATCATTTATTCTTATACTTCCGTTTCCATCAACATCTGCTGCAAGCATTCCGTATTCAGATGGGAATTCCTTTATTTTACCATTAATATAATCTCTTATTAGAACAGCATCATTAATTCGCACACTACCATTACCATCAACATCACCATATATGAACTCAGGTTCAGGTTTCTCGCTAACAGTTATTAGTTGAGGCTGTACGACAGAATAACCTGAAGCTATTCTATTTCCATCCCAGTCAAAAAGCATAGTTCCCTCAATTCCATTAGGCATAGATTGCGAGTTTTCAAATTTTACAATAGTATGCTTAGCCTGAAGTACTTCAAATCCTACAACCAATACTGTACCTGTTTCTTCTGGCTCATTATTAAGTTTATATTCATTAAAGTTAGCATATCCTTTACTAAAGTTAAGAATTCCTTCACTTATTTTACTATCAGCTTTTGCATAGATTGAATAGTCATCATTAATAAGTAATTCACCATCTAAAGGCAATGTACTATTTGTAAATGCATTTTTTGTTATTGGATCTACTGCTTTTAATACAGTCGGATCATATTTGAAATTTACTTGGTAACCTGATAAATTTCTAATATCTTTTACTCTAACTGATGCTTTTATAACATCACCCACAAACACATTTGTCTTATCGAAATCAATTGTAATAAAGCTATCAATAACTGGAGTTGCTGTTGGTGTTGTAGTTGGTGTTACTGTTGGTTTTGTTGTTGGCGTTGTAGTTGGTTTTGTAGTTGGTGTCGCTGTTGGTTTTGTTGTTGGTGTCGCTGTTGGTGTTGTAGTTGGTGTTGCTGTTGGTGTTGTAGTTGGTGTTGCTGTTGGTGTTGCTGTTGGTGTTGTAGTTGGTTTTGTAGTTGGTGTTGTAGTTGGTGTTGTAGTCGGTGTTGCTGTTGGTTTTGTAGTTGGTGTTGTAGTTAGTGTTGTAGTTGGTGTTGCTGTTGGTGTTGTTGTTGGTGTTGTAGTTGGTGTTGCTGTTGGTTTTGTTGTTGGTGTTGTAGTTGGTGTTGCTGTTGGTGTTGCTGTTGGTTTTGTTGTTGGTGTCGTAGTTGGTGTTACTGTTGGTTTTGTTGTTGGTGTTGTAGTTGGTGTTGCTGTTGCTGTTGGTGTTGTAGTTGGTGTTGCTGTTGGTGTTGCTGCTGGTGTTGCTGTTGGTGTTGCTGTTGGTGTTGCTGTTGGTGCTACTGCTCCATTAATAATTTCAGGTTGGATTACAGTATAACCAGAAGTAATTCTGTTACCATCCCAATCAATTAAAATTGTTCCAGTTTTTGCATTAGGCATAGTATTTGAGTCTACAAACATAATTTTTGTTTCTTTTTGTTGCAACACTTTAAAGCCTACAATTGCAATCGAACCTGTTTCCTCTGCAACTCCGTCTTGTTTGTACGCTTCTAAATTCATATATGATTTTGAAAAGTTTAATATTCCACCTTCAATATTATTTGATGCTGCGGATAATGGACTATAATCTTCTGATACAAACAACTCACCACTTGCTGGTATTGAACTATTCATATAGACTTTTCCAGTCTTTGTATCGACAGCTTGCAATATTGCTGGATCATATTTAATATTTACTTGGTATGCTGATAAATTGGATATATTGTTTACTTTAAATGTAGCTGCTATAACTTCCCCCACTTCAGCAACAGTCTTGTCAAAATCAATTGTAATGTAACCGTCTGATGTTGGAATGTCTGTAGGTGTAGGTGTAGGTGTAGATGTAGTTGTAGGTGTTGCTGTGGGCAATATTGTCACTATTGATGTCGGTGTTACTGATGTTTCCATATTAATTTCTTTTGGTTGAATCACCATGTATTCTTGATTTACCTTATTTCCATACCAGTCAAAAAGTATTGTTCCAGTTATTGCATTAGGCATAGTATTAACATTTTCAAATAACACTGAAGTATTTGTTTTCTCTAATACTTTAAAACCTATGACAGCTAATGTTCCTGATTCTTCTGGAGCATTGTCTTCTCTAAATGCCTCTAAATTCATATATGATCTTGAAAAGTTCAATATTCCGTTATCGACATTGTGTGATGTATTTGCTATCGGACTATAATCATCTAGTGTTATCAAATCACCTTTTATTGGTGTGGTACTGTTTCTATATGCTTGCCCAGTAGTTGGATTCACAGCTTGCAATACTGTAGGATCATACTTTAAATTAACTTGATATCCAGCAAAATTTTCTATTTTATTTATTTTCAATGTTGCTGTAATTATTTCTCCTACATCAGCAATATTCTTATCAAAATCAATTGTTATGTAACTAGAATCTTCTTTATTAAAATTAATAGTCTGAGGCTGTCCAACACTATAACCTGTTACTATTCTATTTCCATTCCAATCAAACAAATAAGTTCCGTCAATTGCATCTGGAAGCGTAGTTGAATCTTCAAATTTAATTGTAGTAGCTTCTTCCTTTAATACTTTAAATTTGACTATTGCAACTGTTCCTGTAATCTCTGGATTTGCATCTTCTCTATAAGCTTCAATGTTTAAGTAAGCTCTTGAAAAATTCAAAATACCTTTTTCTATATTATTTGCTGCTATTGAATTTAATCCGAAATCTGAGTTATTAAGAATTGTTCCAGCCTCTGGTCTTGTCGTATTTGTATATGGAACACCTTCGGAAGTAACTGGTTGCAAGACGTTTGGATCATATTTCATATTTATATGATAGCCTGAAAAGTTTTTTATGTCGTTTATATTTATTGATGCTTTAACAATATCTCCCACAGGTGCCATAGTCTTATCTAGTACTATTTCTATACCCGACGTTGGAGTTGCGTATATCAAGCTACCACACATACTATATATTACTAACATCAGAGTTAGTGCTATAGATAATTTTCTATTAACCTTCATCGATGATACCTCTCCCCTTCTACATAATTTTCTGAAGTATAACCTATCTTTTTTAGGATACACTTTTTAGTTTAACAAACTGCATCTTCAAGACTTCGAAGACATTAACATAGACCCCTTTATTTGATACGAGGAAGGATACACTTGTATCCTTCCTCGTATTTATAAGTGTTTAACCTTCTTAATAGTCTGAAGATACTTTGTTGAAATGTCTTGCAATAATCATTACATCTTCTAAGTTTATAGCACCATCTTTATTAAGATCTAAATCTTCTTTATACTTAGAGTCAGTAGATGCTGTATTAAATGCTTTACAAACTTCCATTATATCTTCTAAGTTGATTGCACCATCTTGTGCACCATTTATTATCATGTCTCCTGCCCACATGAGTATTGGTTCTGCTGAAGTGGACATTTCTTTGTTATCACTAACTGTAACACTTTCTATTATCCTTGTGAGATAATTATCTTTAGTTATTTTTACTGTATATGTTCCAGCAGCAATATCTTTAATTTCAAAATACCCTTTGTTGTCTGTCGCAACTGATTTATTAGCTTCAACAATTTCTACTTTGAATCCTTCATTTACTATAGGAGCTGTTGTTGATGTTGTCATAAAGTCAGGATTGATGTAACCTGAAATTGTAAATCCTTCTGGAGCACTTCCAATATTAACTCCACCATTTTCAAGCGTTACTTCATAGCGGCTCAAATCGTTATCCCCAAAGGTTGACTTTGTAACTTCCACATCTGCCATTCCTTCGTCACCTATTACTTTGAAGGTCAATGTTGCAAATATTCCGTCTTCTTTTATAGCTTGAGTTTTCATTGTGTAGTCAAGGAACAATACTTTAAGTTTACCATCTGCTTCTTTATTTATTTCTAAATTTGTATCTGGATTTGTAACTATGCTTCCTGCTTCATAGCTTACAAATTCTAGCTTATCTGCATCATATGCAAGTGTCAAGTCTGGTGCTGATACTCCTGCTTCAGGAACATTTGTCATTGTTAATGCAACAACTGCTTCTTGTCCTTTTGATGCTGATACTGTGTCTATTACAAATTTGAAATCCTTTTCGCTTGACTTTTTAACTACATTTACGTTACCTTCAATAGCTGTTGCCTTTAATGGATTTAATTCGTTATCACCAAATGTAGGCTTTTTACTAAAGGATAATTCAGCTTTTGAACCTACTTGTGCACTTGACTTAATATTAAAGTTAAGGTTCACAAATACTCCATCTTCTTCTATAGCTTGAGTTTTCATTGTATAGTCTAGGAACAATACTTTTAATGATCCGTCAGACTCTTTATTGATTTCTAAATTCGTGTCTGGATTCTTAACTATGCTTCCTGCTTCATAACTTACATATTCAAGAATATCTGAATCGTAAGAGATCGCCATATCCGCAGTGCTAACACCTACACTTGGAATCTTAGCTAATTTTACAGGAACTACAACTGATGAACCAGGATTTCCGTTTACACTATCAATAACAATACTAAAATCTGTCACTACAGGTGTTGGTGTTGTTCCTGAAGACGGAGTTGGTGTTGTTTCTGTTGATGGTGTTGGTGTTGTTTCAGTTGATGGTGTTGGCGTAGGAGTTACAGGTGTAGTTGTTTCTCCAACTTTAACTGAACCATCAATAATAACTACACTTAGACGATTTAAGTCTTTATCTCCAAATGTTGCTGAACCCAACTTGCTTATTGATGCTACTGTATCATCAGCTGCAGATGATTTGATCTTAAAGGTCAAGTTTGCAAATACTCCATCTGCTTTGATAGCTTGACTCTTCATTGTATAGTCAAGGAACAATACTCTAAGCTTACCATCGGATTCCTTATTTATTTCT